>SUSX01000079.1 GCA_015063195.1 Thermoplasmata archaeon
CGTAACAATAGGTATCGGAAGTGCTCAGTACTCCCATACCTCAAACGATCCCTTCACTGCCGGAGAGAGATATCTCATGATTGCAGAGACTCTCCGCAGTGAAGGTTATTCCAATTTCTATATAGTACCGGTCGAAGACCTAAACAGATATTCGGTATGGGTTTCGCAGGTTGTATCCATGTGCCCCCCGTTCAGTGTCGTGTACTCCAACAACCCTTACACAAGACGTCTGTTCCATGAATCCGGATTCGAGGTCAGGGATTCACCGCTGTACAACAGATCAGAGTACTCAGGTACACAGATCAGAAACAGGATAAGGGACAGGAAGGAATGGAAGTCCCTTGTGCCGAGAAGGACAGCCGAGATAATTGAAGAGATTGACGGAATCTCCAGAATCATACAGATAGGTGAGACGGATGATCCCAAGTTCGCTGAGTATTGAATTCGAGGAACTGTCCTCTGTCCTTAGGATGAAAGGGTTGAAGCTTTCTTCGGCAGAATCCTGTACCGGCGGATTGTTCTCGTATCTTGTTACTTCGTTCCCGGGATCGTCCGAATATTTTTTGGGTTCTGCAGTCACATATTCCAATGAATCCAAGGAATCCATACTCGGTGTTTCTGTCGATACATTGAAGGCACACGGGGCAGTCAGTGAGGAAACAGCTAAGGAGATGGCGGCAGGTTCTCTGAAACAGTATTGTTCTGATATCGCTGTATCTGTGACAGGGATAGCAGGTCCCGGAGGAGCCACAGAGGAAAAGCCCATAGGGTTGGTATGTATAGCTGTTACGGACGGTGAGAAGTACGTAACCTCTGTGAACAGATTCACAGGAGATCGGGATGAGGTAAGAGCTGCATCCGTACAGGCGATGGTCAGGGACCTCAGATGTTTTATCAGTGAGGTATTGTCATGAAGGAGATTCTGTTCATTGTCGGATCATTGAGGGAGAGCGGATTCAACAGACAGCTGGCAGGATTGGCATCCGCTACCATGCACGGTAAGGCCAAGGTAACATATCTGGAATTCTCGGATATACCGTACATGAATCAGGATATCGAATTCCCTACGCCTCCTGAGATTTCGGCTATCAGAGAGAAAGTGCTGAATTCAGACGGTGTCTGGATCTTCACTCCGGAATACAATTACAGCTATCCCGGTGTCCTGAAGAACCTTCTCGATTGGCTTTCACGTCCGTTGAAGGATGACGGTTCAAGGATTTCCGCAATGACTGGGAAGAAGGTGACCGTCAGCTCCGTTGCAGGGAAATCCGCAGGTTCGGGTGCCAGGGAAAAACTCAACGAACTGCTGGAAGTAATCCGTTCCGATGTGATGAAGGAGCCCCAGGTCGGTGTAACGATAACGGAGGAAGCCTTCTCAACAGGATTGTTCATGTTCTCCTTTGAACACATGGATGCAGTAAAGCAACAGGCCGATTCCTTTTTGAGATTCTTGGAACAATGACATTGCTCCATTTAGAGCATTATAAATAAAACGGTGCGGTTCTGCTTTTCATGGAGCACATAAGAACAGGTAAGGTTAAGGAAGTCTACGCAGTGGACGAGAACACCTTGGAGTTCGTTTTCACCGATAACATTTCAGTTTTTGATAAGATCATACCTTCACAGGTCCCCAGGAAAGGAGAGTCCCTGTGCAGGACATCGATCTACTGGTTCAACCTCTTGGCATCTAAAGGTATCAAGAGCCATTTCGTTGAGTACCTTCCTCCCAACAGGATGAGAGTCAAGAGATTCAACATCATTGAAGATTACGATCAGATTCACGAGGACACCGTGAACTATCTCATTCCCTTGGAAGTCATCTGCAGGCATTATGCAGCAGGATCGCTTCTTGACCGCGTAGCAAAGGGAAAAATCAAGGTTGAAGATCTTGGATTCGAGCCCGGACACGTTCTTGTCAAGGGAGAGAAACTTCCCAAGCCATACCTTGAGACAACAACCAAACTCGAGGAAGTCGACAGGGAGTTGGATGAGACTGAGGCAAAGGACATTGCAGGACTCAGCGATGCAGATTATCAGTTTATTCTTGACACGGTTGTATCCATCGATAAGATTATGGCAGAGGAAGCAGCAAAACGTAACCTCATACACTGTGACGGAAAGAAGGAATTCGGATATGACGAGAACCGTAACCTCATGATCATCGATACCTTCGGAACACTGGATGAGGACCGTTGGTGGGATGCCGCTGCATACGAAGCAGGAAAGATAGAAGAGCTCAGCAAAGAGATGGTAAGGCAGCACTACCGCAGCACCGGATACCATGCAGAACTCATGGAGGCAAGGGAGAAAGGACTTCCTGAGCCCGACATTCCTGCACTTCCTCAGGAGATCATCGATCAGGTGGCAAAACTCTACGCAGACATGTACGAGAGGATCACCGGAGAGAAATTCTGAATCAAACAGGGTTGGTATTCCAACCCTTTATTCATAACCCATAGGAATAATAGGGATTTGCCAACCGTTTTAACGGTTAGTTTCGATTCATGCACGTTAGCATGGATATCAAAGAATTATATGCAAAATGGGACTCAATCAATCTTGTATATCGTATCATAGGCGGATTGGTGTTAGGTGTCATTTTGGCACTTCTTATTCCCGGTATCGGATATCTCTCCCTGTTCGGAGATGCATTCATCTGGGCCCTTAAGGGTGCAGCACCGGTATTGGTCCTTTTCTTAATCATAGGCGCTCTTTCCAAAAAAGGTCAGAATCTCGGAAAGAGATTCAAACTTGTAATTTCACTGTACATAATCAGTACAATCATCGCAGCCATTGTTGCAGTTGTTATGAGTTTTGCATTCCCTGTGGAACTCACACTTGATATGACTCCTGATGACATAGGTGATTATACAACAGATTTCACAGAACTCGTATCCACATTGTTGAGTAAGATCCTCTGCAATCCCATCGATGCGATAGCTTCAGGAAACTATCTCGGAATCCTGTTCTGGGGTATCGTAGTGGGACTTACCGTTAAAGCCGTAGCTTCGGACACAGCACGTACACTCTGTGAGGATGCTTCCAACGTAATGCTGAAAGTTATCAGAGTTATCATTAACTTCGCACCCTTCGGTATTTTCGGATTGATTTATAACACAGTATCCACAAACGGATTGGACATTTTCATAGAATACGGAGAACTTATCCTTCTCATCGTTTCATCGATGCTTATTGTGTTTTTCGTAACGAACCCGTTGATTGTGTTCCTTGTAACGAAGAAGAACCCCTATCCTTTGTTGTTCAGATGTCTCCGTGACAGTGCAATCACGGCATTCTTCACAAGGAGTTCTGCAGCCAACATCCCTGTAAACCTCAATGCATGTGAGAAGATGGGATTGGACAAGGAATTCTATTCCGTTTCAATCCCGTTGGGAGCCACGATTAACATGGACGGATCCGCTATCACGATTACGGTCATGTCTCTGGCGGCCGCATTCACATTGGGCATTGAAGTACCGATCTCCGTGGCATTGTTGCTGTGTATCGTTTCGACATTCGCCGCATGTGGTGCATCCGGTGTGAACGGAGGTTCACTGCTCCTGATTCCGTTGGCATGTTCACTTCTCGGTGTCAGTGATTTCATTGCTATGCAACTCATCACTATCGGATTCATCATCGGTGTCATCCAGGATTCAATGGAAACTGCACTGAACTCATCATCAGATGTGTTGTTCACTGCAACAGCTGAGATGTATGAGTCATCCAAGAATCAGAGTGAATAAAACACATTATCCCTCCTCCAGGAGGGATTTTGCACATTTTTTCAGAATCAGTCAAATGCGATAACCATGGTGTAGATCCCGGAAACGTTTGGTTTATCGAATCTGTCCTTCAGTGCGGCATCTGATGACATAGTAGGTGATGTACCTATCACATTGCAGCAACATGGTACGCATTCGTGTATTTCCGGGATATCTATTGGATAAAGAACGAATGCTTCCTCCCCGCTTCC
>SUSX01000080.1 GCA_015063195.1 Thermoplasmata archaeon
AAAAGATCACAAACTGCATTCCTAAAACGCTTAAACTTTCAATCACCGCAGGTATCGGATTCTTCATCGCTGTCGTCGGTCTCTTCAACGCAGGAATCATCGTTCACGCAACAGGATCCGCACTCCAGTTCGGAGATCTCGCAGACCCCATGGTCCTCCTCTCACTCTTCTGTCTTTTCTCGACACTCCTTATGTTCGTCAAAGGCTGGTGGGGAGCAACCATCGTCGGTATGATTCTTACTGCAATTCTTGGTCTTATCACCGGACTTGTCGAACTTCCTGCAGAGCTCGTATCACACCCTGACTTCACGCTCTTCGGTGCAGTATTCGCAGATTTCGAGATGTTTGATACAACACTCATATTCTCATTCATTGTTGCAATCATCTCACTGCTCGTTGTCGATGTGTTTGACAGTGTAGGTACATACACCGGTCTCGGAGAGAAACTTCAGGGAATGGGACTTAATGAAGATGTGTCCAACAACAAAATGGCATACATTGTCGACTCTGGTGCAACTGTATTCGGTGCAGTGTTCGGTACATCAACCACAACCGCATACATCGAATCAGGTACAGGAATTGTATCCGGTGCAAAGACCGGACTTTCCACACTCCTCATCGGATTGCTCTTCGTCGTAGCTTTGTTCTTCAGCCCTGTATTTACAGGAATCTTCGGAGGATATTGTACTGTCGGAGCATTGGTCCTTGTAGGAGTACTCATGATGATGCACGTTAAAGACATTGAGTGGAACGATAACCTCAATGCAGTCGTTGCATTCCTCACAATCTTCATCATGGGACTTTCCGGATCAATCACCAACGGTATCGCCGCAGGAGTTATCGGATACGTACTTGGATCACTTGTACTCAGGAAGATGGAGAACCTCAATCTGTTCATCTACATTCTCTTCGCCATCTTCGTACTGTACTTCGTTATCGTTTACGGTGTGATCCCCAACATCTGATTGCTTTAACGCAATTTTTCAAACTTTTTTCTTCTTTTCCTCTTTTTCCTTGTTCTCAGCCTTTCAATCAGTTTTCCAAAAAGTATATAAGCGTGTTGCGTGCTAACACGTAGCACGGTGAAATAAATGTTCGGTAAAAACATCAGAATGGAAAGAATCATTGACAGAAAAAGCGGGAATGCTGTAATTGTACCAATGGATCATGGAATATCCGTCGGACCAATCGACGGATTGGTAAATATGAAGCAAACAGTCGATGATGTCGTTGAAGGAGGAGCAACAGCTGTTCTGATGCATAAGGGGCTGATTCCTCAGGGTCACAGGACCGGAGGAAAAGATTGCGGACTGATTCTGCATCTTTCCGCCTCAACAGATTTAGGTGTCAGCTCTCACAGCAAAGTGTTGGTGGCAACCGTTGAAGAAGGATTGAAATTGGGTGCTGATGCAGTATCCGTACACATCAACGTAGGTGCTGAGACCGAAGGCAGAATGCTTGAGGATGTCGGAAGAATCTCCATGGAATGTATGAACTGGGGAATGCCGTTGGTTGCGATGGCATACCCGAGAGGACCCACTATCAAGGATTCTTTCGATCCGAAGGCTGTCGCCCATGCTGCAAGAGTAGCTATGGAATTAGGTGCAGACGTGGTCAAATGCAGCTACACAGGAGATGTAGATTCATTCGCAAAAGTTGTAGAAGGCGCAATGGTACCCATATTAATTGCCGGCGGACCGAAGATGGACTCAGATATAGATATACTGAACATGGTACACGGATCAATCGAAGCAGGAGGACATGGCGTATCCATCGGAAGAAATGTGTTCCAGCACAAAAATGCAAAAGGAATCATGAATGCAATATCAGATATCGTACTGAGAGGGGCAACTGTAAGAGAGGCTGCCGAACATCTTAAGTGAATTAAATGCCGCCTTAGGGCGGCTTTCACCGATATTTCGTAATTAATTGATATCTAAATGAAATCAGAATTCCGGTTTCACAAATGATGTCCGTAAAATAACAAAAAATGATTCAAAATGTCATTAGATTTAATATTTTGAGTTTAATTTTAAAACCAAATTGTTCAGTCAGACTTTTTAACAATCTGTTTTTCAAAAGAAAGATATGGAGAATAGAACGTTTGTACCTAACAAACTGACTTTGTTGACAATATTAATGTCATCTATGGTCATCCTGATGGGAGCTGCTGCAGTTGCTCCTGCTCTCAGTCTTATCAATGATGCTTTTCCTGAAGCAGGCACTCAAACAGTATCTCTGATTGTAACTCTGCCTGCATTATCTGTAGCAATTACAGGTTTCGGAATGGGATACATGGCTGACCGCTTCGGTAAAGCAAAAGTATTGATTACATCGTTAATTATTTTCACAATTGCGGGAGTATCAGGTTTTTTTCTCGAAAACCTAACTCTCATACTTATCGGCAGATTCGTACTCGGCGTTGGAATCACAGGAATATCGTCAACCACTACTGCTCTTCTAAGTGAATATTGGACCGGAACAGATAGAGCAAAAGTTATCGGATATCAGTCGGCTGCAATAGGAGTAGGTACGCTTGTACTGGAATCACTTGGAGGAATACTTTCAGACATAGGTTGGCACTACCCATTCCTAATCTATCTGATTGGTGTTCCGATCATTATCACAGGCATCCTTTCAATCAAAGAACCTGTTAGTGAAGTGGGTTTTAAAACAGAAACTGTCAACGAAAATGAAACGAGCAACGGAGGAAAAGTCCTAATTTGTTACGCGATTGTATTCCTGGCAATGTTCCTTATGTTCTCACTGCCTACTAACTTCTCATACTATATGATAGAGATTGGACAGAGCCTTTCCATGTGTGGAATACTTCTTGGTGTAATGGGTATATGCCAGTCCATATTCAGCATATTATATTCGCGTAGTACACGCAGATTGAATGAAATGAAGATGTATTCCATCTCATTCATAATGATGGCCATAGGTCTTGGACTCCTATACATAAACAACATGGCTGCCATCTGGATCAGTATGATTCTTGTAGGGTTCAGCTTGGGTGCACTTATGCCCACAGTTATCGCACAATTGTCTACACTTTCCACGGCAAAGACGTCAGGCAGGATCATGGGGGGATATTCTGTAGCTTTGAATCTGTCAACATTTGTTTCAGGAACCGTCATTACCATGTTCTACACAGTAGTAGGATCGTTCCAAACTATATACCTCGTACTTGGATCTGTGTCCGTTGTTCTTGCAGTAGCATGCATACTTTACTATCTCATAACTTCATCCAAAACAGAATTGCCTAAGAAGGAATTAGTATCCAACATCACTATTGATTCTGACATAAGCATCACCTATGATGAAATTCAGATGTATTCCAGCATTCTTGTCCCAACTGATGGTTCTGAGAGCAGTAACTATGCAGTTTGCAAAGCTATTGATATTGCAAAAAAGAATCGTTCCGAAATTACTGCATTATTTGTCGTGGATCTTGATAGATATACAGGACTTGTTGGATCAATTACAGCCTCAGAATCAGTTATGGGTATGGGGAACAAGATTTCTAAGGAGGCGTTGGATTTTGTAACTGAGCAGTGTAAAAACTCAGGCATCAAAGTTACCGCAAAGACAATGGTGGGCCACCCAGCTGAGGTGATTTCAAACGAATCTGAAAATCATGATCTTGTAGTATGCGGTTCGCTCGGTCGTTCGAATATACCCAGACTTCTTATCGGAAGCGTAGCAGAGAAAGTTGCCAGACTATCTAAATGTCCAGTATTAATATGCCGCAAAAACATGTCGAGATAAACTGATGCCCAAATGGGCATCATTTTTACATGCGCGGATCGCCTTTGATAATCCTGTATATCGAACGGCACAGGAAACATGAAGACGGCACTCTGGATCTTATCTGATAATATGTACCATTGTAATTGATAGCAACAGTATCATCGTATGAGAGTGCAACACCTTTGATTTCCTTCATCGGCATGT
>SUSX01000081.1 GCA_015063195.1 Thermoplasmata archaeon
CCGAATCGTTACGGATGTATCCTCTCTGTTCAACGACCTCATGCACATTGTGGTAACGCGTACTGCGGGTAGCGTGCTGTTTCTTCAGAACATAAGCGATAATTTCCTCTTCCGTGAACGTCCTTGTGATGAATCTTCCCTTTGCATAGAATCCGTTGACAAAGTGATATCCGTTGTCCGTCAGAATCTTGGCTATATCCTCTGCCAGTTCTGCGGCATCCACACCTTCTACTTCCCTGATCCTTACGATCTCGGTTCCCTTCATCCTGTAGAATTCCATCAGACGGTCCACGGCCTTCAGTACACCCGGAAGGTTGGTGATGTCATCAAGATCCATCGACCTCACTTCGATACAGCCGGACATCTCCCATATCTCCAGGGCACCGATGATCGCACTTCCCTTCACCATGGGATAGATCCACTTGTCACCGTATCTTGAGGAGATCTCAGCCCATTTCGGTGAAAGTACAGGATCAAAGAGAGACATGACTATTATGTCCTCACTGAGATGAACATCGTTCAGTTTCTCTATCTCATCGGGCATTATGAGCATGGGAGTACGGGCATCTCCTACGAAGATAGTCTTCGCACCCAACTGATCCGCAACCCTTGTGGTATCCTCGGGCATGATTCCGAGAAGATGCCTCATTGCCATCACCGGAATCGGACCGTAGGCTCTGATGGACTGCTCCACCAGCTTCGGGACAGGATCGAAATCGATCGGTTCCGGGTTGTACACCTCATAGGTGTTCTCCGTACCCCAATCCTCCTTCTCGTTGAATGCTCTTACAACCTTGAGCGCACGGTCGAGACGCATCAGTGATTCCTTCACATCGTCCTTGTCCAATCCGGTCTCGGACACCAACTGCCTCATGGATGCCCTCTCCATTCCGGAGATTACTCCCAACAGATCCATGTCCTGCGGAAGTACTGGCTCATCACGGATTGCGGCGAACATTGAAGCTTCCTCATCTCTGAGATACCTTACCTTTCCTCTGATGAAACGTCCCAAACGGATCTGTCCGCTGTCTCTCATCTCGTACCATTCCTTCAGATCGAAGTTCTTCACACGGTTGAAAACGTCGATCTCCGAACCTGCGGATCCGAAGAACTTGAAATAATCCTCAATGGAATCGAAACTGGATCCTTTGGATACCCAGTATCTTTCCACAGTATCGTAATCAAAGACGTCCAGATTACCTGCCTTGAGTCTCAGACGGTCGAGACGCTTCATGTACTGCTCACTCTCGGATATCAGGAATTTACCTTCCACCACATCCTCATCGCCTATCAGGGAATGGAGTGACAGTTTCACCTCATCTTCAGGTATGGTTAATGCATATGATATCTCCTTGACTGTAGAAGGTGCGAAACATTCCAAATGCCTCGATATGACGAAATCAACGGATTCATCCTTATCCGGGAAGTCAAGGTCATAGTGGGAGAAGTACCACTTGTTGTTACCTGCGATACCTATCCTTGTAACCAAATACATGGATTCCAGCTTCCTGACCGACCTGAACACCTCATCCTCGGAAAGTTCAGTTTCCGCAACGATATCGCTGAGAGCCGACTTCTCTCCCATTGCCGACAGTACCTTGTTATCGACATCGTTCAGCTCCCTCTCCTTCTTCGTAGCGGATGCATAGTACGGAATCTCCTCAAGAATCATGATGTGGGGATCGTCCATGAACACAGTGCCCAATGTACCGTCGTTAATCAGTTCCCTGACCCATCCGTCAACCGTACGTTTGTCAGCGTCACAGTAGGAGTAGATGTTCCTTCCCCTCTCCCTAATGGCCTGTAACGGTCCCGTCTTCTTCAGCAGCGGAACGATGTCCGATTTGTCAGCAACCCTGCCCGCCTTCTCTCTGAAGTACGGGATGACCTGATCCTCCTCGAACTCAAATTCCTTGATAGAATCGCCCATAGCACGGTAAAGGACCTTTCTGTGCAGTTCTTTCAGCAATGCGGTACGGTCCTCCATCAGAACAATATCCGAGAATCCCGAAAGGATGGCTGCATGCGCGAACGGCGAAGGTGTACCGTCGAACGTCTTGGATACGACCTTCATCTTTCCGCTCTCTATCATTTCAAGTATGTAACGTGCATTCTTGATGTCCATATCATCTTCGAGAACCTCACGGTACGTCTCTTCGATTACTGGCATGTTCTCCATCTCGCCCAGAGACTCAAGAAGATAGGCGGAACGTGTCTGCTGCCTGTTGACGGAAACAGGGCGGCCCATGTAGTTCCTGAGAATCATGAAACTCCTTGTGGCTGTGTGTCTGAATCTGAGTTTGAATATCTCTGATTCACGGATAGCTTTCCTGAGGATGAATTCGAGATCATTTGATGATAACAACTCAGGAATCTTACTGAGATCCATCTTCCTTGAAGTTCCGATCATGAAACTGTCATCCGACATGGTAACGGACACATTGGATCCGATTATGTTGGAGATTCTGTACGCATATCCTCTGGAGAGTGCATCGTTGACCCTCCTTCCGAAGGGATAATGGAAAATAATCCTCTGATTTCCCGACGGGTCGATGTATTCCTCAATCATCAACTCCTTCTCATCGGGAATGAAACCTGCAGATGACTTCTGCTCTTTGAAATATGAAATTAATGAACGTGATGAACCTTCGTCAATATCGAAGTCTTTGCACAGATGATCCATAAGTTCGGATTCGCTCATGGATTCCAGGTCACGTGACATCTCTCCTCTGAATTCTGCCACGTCCATGGAAAGGTCGAAACTCCTCGGAAGCATCTCTCCTGCCCATGACGGTACCGTAGGCTTCCTTCCCGATGCCTCTTTGACATGAGCGATCATTCCCTTGGATCTCACGAATTCGTAGGATTTTCCTCCGAGAACGAAGATGTCTCCTGCAGAAAGCCTTTCGACGAATTTCTCCGATAACTCTCCGGCGGTGGAACCGCGATTGGTCACGACCCTGTAATTGGATTCTTCTGGGATTGTTCCCAGATTCATGAAGTAGATCATCCTGGAACCTTTCTTCCTTCCGAAGGCGTTCTCCTCCTCATCATACCATATCTTGGAGTATACGCCCTCGTACTCATCCTTGCTTCCGAGATACTTCAGAACACTGTCAAACTTCTCTCTGGGCAGGTTGCGGTAACAGTACGACTGTCTGATCAATCTGTACGCATTGTCTGTGTCCCAACGTACGGAAAGACTCATTCCCACTATAGTCTGGGACAGTACATCGAGACAGTCTTCGGGAATCTGAACTCTGTCTATATGGCTCCTGTGTGCCGCACGGCAGAGTACTGCACATTCGACCAAATCATCCGGATCAAAGACAAGAAGACGTCCTTTTGCAACCTTACCGAAACTGTGACCGCTGCGTCCGATTCTCTGCAACCCTTTGGCAACGGACTTGGGAGAACCTATCTGACATACCAAATCAACAGAACCGATGTCGATACCCAGTTCAAGTGATGTGGATGAAACGACACACTTGATCTCCCCTTTCTTCAGACGTTCCTCAACGTCCAGACGTATCTCCTTTCCCAGAGAACTGTGGTGAACCTCTATGTTCTCCAAACCGCGTTCCTTCAGTTTGTAGACGACACTCTCGGCACCGGATCTGGTGTTTGTGAATACCAATGTTGTGTCATGGGTATCGATCAGATCCTTCAGAGTATCGTACATCATGGAATTCACAATATCGGAGGACAGTGCGGTCATATCCTCCGTGGGACATATGACCTCAAGATCCAGCACCTTCTTGGAATCGGACTCCACCAGTGTGACATCCCTGACCTCACCGTTCTCGTATCCCACCAGATATCCTGCGACAGCTTCGATGGGCGCAAGTGTGGCAGACAGCCCTATTCTTGTGAACGGCCTTACACAGTGGTCCTGCAGACGTTCGATGGTCAGTGAAAGGAACGCTCCGCGTTTGGAATCGCAT
>SUSX01000082.1 GCA_015063195.1 Thermoplasmata archaeon
GCCCGCTCTTAATATGGGGAGTGAGTCCGAATACGACACCCTGTTTGTGATATGCATCTGAAATGTTCGGTGTGGAAACCATAGAGAATGCCTCGAACAATTCATCTTCTGAATATTTCTTGGCAAGTGCGATTGTCACTTCCTTACCTGTCATTGCGTTCTTGACACTGCGTGCGGATTCCACGATGTTCTGCGTTTTGATGATTCCTCCGCCGACAATGACGATGGATGCTCCCGCTTCGACATACTCTCCGGCATTGTCTGCAGTGATTCCTCCTGCCACGGCAACGGGAAGGTTTGTTTCTGCAACGATTTTCTTAAGAATCTCGATCGGCGGTTCCTCACCTTTCATCTGCTCATCGATTCCCATGTGGAGACAGATGTATGAGACTCCGATCTTCTCGGCTTCCTTTGCTCTCTTGACCTTGTCGGGAACATTGATGAGATCCAACATGATCTCCGCACCGTATTTCCTGGCAACCATGACTCCCTCGGAAAGGGTACCGTCATCGGCCAATCCTAAAATTGTGACCACATCGGCTCCGGCCTTGGCCATGAGCTCGACCTCATAACCTCCGACATCCATAGTCTTGGTGTCTGCAACGATCTTCATCCCCGGGAATTCCTTCCTGAGGACACGTATCGCCTCTGCACCCTCACTCTTGATCAGAGGTGTTCCTACTTCAATCCAATCCGCGCCGCCTTCGACGGCTTCCTTGGCAATGACCACTGTCCTTCCAATCTGATGAAGGTCCAGTGCAATCTGTAATGCGGGCCACATGTTTTTTACAATAATCAGATTGTGTATAAGTGTTTGGTTCGTTATCTGCCGTATAAGTCATCCGGGATATCCTGGCAAATACGATAGACCTGTTCTTCGGTCAGCTCACCGGATGATACGAAGGCTTTGATCCTCTTCGGTACGGTGTTAACGGACATCATAGCACCGGGTTTTGCAGGATCGTCGATGAAATCCGTCTCTATCATGAACCTGTCACCTTTTGACAGAGCTTCCCTCATCAGGGAACGGGATGCGGGAATTGATGTCATCACTCCGTGTACTTCATCCTCAGTCACCCAGGGCGGTGACGAATGTTTTATCACCTTTCCCGGAGACAGTCCCGAAGATTTCGCCATATCGGATAGAGATTTACAGGTGTAATCCTCGGATTCGCAATGTATCATTACTGCAAAATCGCCCTCGTGTGCCAAATCCATGCCGTATTGCAGCACCCTGTTACAGGCATCGACATATTTCTGATCCGTATCGAAATGAGGCCTTCCTACCTCGCCCATGAGATCCGCCTTGCCCTCATTGATGAATTCGGCTGCTATTCTCATACCGTCTATCATTATCTGTTCTGCCTTTTCCATCCCGTATTGCTCCGCGAGTGAAATCAACAGAATAGGATACGGACCGACGGCAGTATACACCTTCAATCCCAATTCCCTGGCTTTTTCAGCAAAATCCACAGTTATCTGGAAAGACTTTCTGAAATCATCACCGCAGGTTATCCTCACCTCAGGATACGGCAGAGTTACAAGAGTCAGCCCGGTACCGCCTGCAGCCTTGTATTCCCTGAGTGCATCAATGTTCCTACCTGAAGGCGAGAGATGAAGATGGTTGTCATGGATCGGCAGTGTCATCATCCTCAAAACCGCAGATAATGTAATTATATCTTGCCGATGATTCAGAAACAATGGATTCGAATTCACGTTTCCTTCTGATTAACTTCAGGAAATACTACAAGGAGAACAGAGTCATATTACCGGACAGGTTCACCCGCAGGGAATTCGGATTCATGTTCTTTGACAAGACGTTTGTTCAGAGACACCTGAGCTTCCCCAATCAAAGAGAGATTGACAGATATATGGAATCCCAGGTTCCGGCACACAGCTACTATTCCACATCCTACTACAGAAAACCGGATGCCCCCACGATGGAAGAAAAGGGATGGTTGGGTGCAGAACTTATCTTCGATCTCGATGCAGATCACCTAGAAAATGCAGACAAAATGACATTCACCGAGATGCTGGATCAGATCAAAAGAGAGATGATTCATCTTCTGGACTCCTTCATCTTCGGAGATCTGGGTATTCCGGAGAAGAACGTTGAGATAACATTCTCCGGAGGAAGAGGATATCACGCACACGTCAAACTTCCCGAAGCCATGGGAATCGGCTCCCATGAAAGAAGGGAGATTGCAGACTACATAACATCAACAGGACTGAACATGGATTGGGTGTTCCCCTATGAAAGAGTGGCAACCGGATCGGGTACCGCCGCACAGGGAAGAGTGAGCTCATCGAAACACAGGCTGATTCCCCCTGCAGATTCCGGAGGTTGGAGACTTAGAATGAGAGACGGCCTGAAGGATGTCGTGAACGATATCTGCGATATGGACGTCAAGGAAATCAAAAAAAGGTATCCTTCAACTAAGAAAAACCAATCCCTTGAGAAAATCCAAGCCGACCTCAGACTGTCCAGAAACGTCATATTCAACAACAACAAAATGGCAACCTTGAAACCCAATACCCAGGACCTTTTGATTAAGATCATGTCCGAAGACATGATCAAGGAACTTTCGGGAGAGGTCGACGTACCTGTGACCACAGATATCAAGAGAATAATCCGTCTCCCGGGTTCAGTTCACGGAAAGACAGGACTGAGGGTTACCCCGCTCACAAGGGACCAACTCAACGATTTCGACCCCATGGAAATGGCAGTCCCGCAGTCATACTCTGACAAAGAGATACTTGTCACAATGAAAAAGGATACAGATATCTGGATCAAGGGAGAACACTTCAAACTCAGCGGTTCGGAGATGGTTCCGGAATATGCAGCCGTATTTCTCGTAGGAAGGAAATTGGCCGATGTGGGAGAAGGTGTCAAAAAAGACAGTTTCTTCTGATCAAAAACAGCAGCACGTGTTTTTCTTCACAATCGACAGTCCCTTTTCCGATGCGTATAACTCAGTATCTGTCGAAGGATTTGCGATTTTTCTAACACCCAGATCTATGGATTTCTTTTCCAGCCCCCTCAGGGATCTGTCCCTCATACACCCAAGTGTCACCTCGAATCCGCTGTCTATCAGATCCCTGATGCAGTCGACGACTGCATCCTCGGTAATGACAGAATCCTCGATGCATGTACCCTCCGTAGGCACCAATGTAAGCACCGTGATCTCCCGGATTCCTTTCCTTTTCATCAGTTCCTTGGAGAGTTCATAGTCAACCTTCCCGAAACCGAGACACAGGTGAACTGTCACCTTTCCGCCATGTTCCAGTATACTGTCGATCAGATCTGAATACTCCCCGGGTTCACGTGGAATACCGAGAACATTGCGTATAATTTCCGGATCCTGATGCAGATCGATCAAAAAATCCGTGACACCTGCATCTATCAGTCTGCGGATTTCCTCGTCCTTCTGGAAACCTGTGTGTGCACACACCCTCATTCCGTTGTCAGCAGCGTATTTCAACCCCTTTTCAACCAGCAGCAGGGGCACCGACCCCCTCATGTCACATCCGCCGCTGAAGGTAATCGATTCCACTTCATCCGATGCAGAATCCACATATGACACGACAGAATCGGACGTTGTCAGAGGAACCATCCCCCTGAGGTAATGACCCATACAATGGGGGCATCGAAGATCGCATCTGTCCCCCGTAACCGATACCGTAGGGTGCCCTTTATATGGGAAAAACAACGAAAGCACGTCGGTTTCGGTAGCTGACATATATACGTTGAAGGCAAAGCTTTATTTTATAGATATAGTTCCACGT
>SUSX01000083.1 GCA_015063195.1 Thermoplasmata archaeon
CCATTTTATACTATATCGCGGTTTGAATACTATGCAGAAGTTGGTTTCTGTTAACCCGGCAGATCTGTCCGTTTCCGGCGAAATTGATGTAACAGATCCTGAGGAGATACCTAAGATCATCGAAGATATAAGAATCAAACAGGAACAATGGTCCCGCACATCCGTTAAAGAAAGATTGGACTTACTGAAGAATCTACGCATGCTGTTCACCGAAGCCACAGAACGTATAGCCAGAACTGTTCATGATGATACAGGTAAACCCAGAGTTGAATGCTACAGTACCGAGATCCTCAGCTGCATGGGAATGATTAAATTCTGCGAAAGTACACTCAAAAACTTCAGATTCAAGGTTCCTGTGAATCAGGGGCCGATGAACCTTATGTGTAAGGTTCTCGGAAGAAAATCGTACATTGACTACCGCCCGTTAGGTGTCGTGGGTGTGATTTCTTCATACAACTTCCCATTGGCCATCCCTTTTACCGAAGCTGTAATGGCCGTATCCGCAGGAAACGGAGTAATTCTGAAGACTTCGTCCGATACACCGCTCACTGGTACACTCATACAACAGGTGTTTGAGGAAGCTGGTTTTCCCAAAGGATTGGTAAGATCAGTAGCAGGCCCGGGAACAGGATCCGCAATCACTTCCGCAAGAGTGGACAAAATAGTTTTCACCGGAGGTACTGAGACAGGAAGAGATGTCATGAGTTCTGCTTCAGAAAACCTGACTCCTGTGATATTGGAACTCGGCGGAAAGGACGCGATGATCGTCTGTGACGATGCGGACATAGACCGTACAGTGGAGGGCGCTACATGGTGCTCCTTCGTAAATTCAGGACAGGTTTGCGTCAGTATCAAAAGAATCTATGTTCAAGAGAAAATTTACGATACATTCATAGACAAATTCCTTTCATCCGTAAAATCCCTGAAGCAAGGCAACGGTTGGGATGACCCTGACATATCCGTAGGCCCCATGATCAATGAAAAAGAACTGAACAGAATGATATCGATCTGTGAAGAAATTGAATCACAGGGAGGTAGATTCCTTACAGGCGGAAAACGTAACGATAGGTTATCTGGCTATTATTTTGAACCAACGATCGTGGTTGATCTTGACAACAGTGCACCAATCGTCAAAAAGGAAATATTCGGACCTATAGTGTGCATTTTCAAATTCAAAACGGATGATGAAGCCGTTGAATTAGCCAACAGTACTGATTTCGCATTGGGAGGATCCGTATGGACCAGGAACATCAAAAGAGGCGAAAACATAGCCAGGAGAATGTACCCCGGTACTGTGGACGTCAACAATGCAGTCTACACATTCGGACTCCCTGCGACACCATGGGGAGGAAGATGGGGCAGCGGACTCGGCGTCACTCACGGAGAAGAGGGATTCAGGCAGATGATGTACGGCCACCATGTGCATATCGATAAAGGAAAAAGGGGCAATGACATTTGGTGGATGCCTTATGACAAAGAAAGTTCATCGTTGCTTAAGGATTTGAGCAGATCCTTCTTCGGGGACGGAAAGAACATGATATCTACAGGACTTCGCTTTATTAAGTACAAAAAATAAGGAAAAGGTTTTAAGTATATTCCTTATGAGTCGCCGATAGGTATAAAATATGTCTGAATTGGAACTTATTCCTGTAGAAGATATCAAGGTCGAAAAGGCCGTCACAGTCAACGAGCTTATCAACATGATGGGTAAATCAGGCGGATTCACTGCACAGAAGCTTGCAGATTCCGTTGACGTCATCGAAAATATGATCAAAAAAGAAGGATGCCTCAAGATTCTCTCATTCCCCGCATGTATCATGGCAACTGGAACAAGAGGAGTCATTGTGGACATGGTCAAGAACGGATACGTTGACCTCATCATCACCACATGCGGTACATTGGATCACGATCTCTCAAGGACATGGGCAGAGTACTACAAGGGCGACTTCAACATGGATGATGCAAAACTCAGAGACGAATACGAAATCAGTAGGCTCGGTAACGTCCTCGTTCCTGACAGCTGCTACGGAGAAGTTCTTGAAGACAATCTCCTCCCTATCTTCGAAGAGATCTTTGAGGGTGTCGACTCAATGACAACACACGAGATCATCGATAAAGTCGGAGCAAAACTTGACAACGAAGACTCACTCCTCTATCAGTGCCACAAACACAACGTCCCCATCGTTGTCCCCGGAATCACCGACGGTTCATTCGGATGCCAGCTTTGGATGTACTATCAGTTCCACAGAAAGTTCAGGATCGATCTCTTCGGTGACGAACAGATGCTTTCTGAAATGACAGACAAAGCAGAGTACACAGGAGGAATCCTCATCGGAGGAGGAATCTCAAAGCACCACGTCATTTGGTGGAACCAGTTCCGCGGAGGATTGGATTACTGTACATACCTCACAACTGCACAGGAGTTCGACGGTTCACTTTCCGGAGCACAGATCCGTGAGGCAGTTTCATGGGGTAAAGTAAAAGCAGATGCAAAGAAGATCACAGTCGAAGGAGATGCAACAATCTCACTTCCGATCATCTATGCAGCATTGAAGGAAAGACTCTGATGAAAAAAGTCCTTGTTCTTCCGGGAGACGGGATAGGCCCCGAAGTCATATCTGCAACAGTGCAGGCAATCAACATCCTCACCGACGAAATAGAATTCCGTACCGAAAACATCGGATTGGAATATTTCAGAGAGAAGGGCAGAGCCATCCCTAAGTCTGTCATCAATTCAATTACAGAATATGATGCGGTTCTTCTCGGAACCATATCAGATGCACCGGAAGAAAAAGGATACAGAAATCCGGATATTGAATTGGCACACATCCTTAACCTTCAGACGAGTGTGCGCCAAATCAAAAGTATCCACCCCGAATTGGGAAATATGGGCGTCAATGCTGTCATGGTCAGCAATAACGTCCATATGACCTTCATTCAGGAAATGGATGATGTTGACGGAATCATGAGAGAGATTTCCATGCCGTTCGATATATGCAGAAAGATCTGTGAAGATGCAAAACTGATAGCATTGGATTCCGGAAGGAAGAAGGTCACCTGCATACACGGAAACCATCTTTTCAAAAATTCAGACACCAAATTCATGCAGATATTCTATGATGTGTTCTCAGGCTCAGGACTTGAATTGGAGAATGAGACTGTCGTAGATGCAGTTGCCAAGATAGCGTCCGGAAAACAGGACTACGACATGATCGTGACACTGGAACTTTACAGCAAAATCATAGGTGATGCCCTTTCCGCACACATGGGCGGCACATATCTCACTCCAATAGTTGACCTTGGTGACGATGTTGCCATATTCAGACCGTCACACAGTGAGAACAAACAAATTACCAGCATAAATTATGCAAACCCAACCGCATCCCTGCTTTCAGGTGCACTCATGTTGGAATATTTCGAAATGCATGATAAGGCCGAAATTCTGAGAGACGCCGTAGTGTCCGCATACAAAAGAGGATATGAACCCAGAGATGTGGGCGGAGAATACGGCACCTTCGACTTTACTGATGAGATTATCAGATACTGCAACAACCCGATGTGATTTTATTCATTGTTGAGCCTGCGGGCATGCTTCACATCCTTTATCTGCTCCTTCCAGACTGAGGGAAGCAACATTGCCAATGCCATTGCAATCTCAAGACGTCCCAGCCACATCAGCAAGGACATTAAGATTTTGAATACTGGATCCATTGTGGCAAAACTGGACATTGGTCCGAATTCATTAACTCCTGGTCCGAAACTTGTAATGGCACTGACTACGGATG
>SUSX01000014.1 GCA_015063195.1 Thermoplasmata archaeon
CTCAGCGATAGCTTTCTCCACCATCCACCGAATTCCCAGAAACAACAGCAGGATTGCACAGGATCCTAACCAAAAATCAACAAAAATGGGTCAGAAAAAATAGTTTCTACAAACTGCCGAATTCACGGGAAGGAACATGGGATCCCGTATCCGGAATTATCAACGGAACAGTCGGTAACACCGTCACGGTCAGCATAATCCGTATAATCTGAACTGCCGGCTAATGATTTGTAAAACGATTGGTATCATAGAGTTGAAGTTGTTTTGTGGGCAGTAATGAGTTTTAGGGGGTTGTATTGGGGTTTTATTGTGTTTTATGTTATGGTAGGTTTTGTTTGGTGTTTAGTGGTTTTATTATTGCTTTCTGATTTTTCAACGGTTTGATTTTTTTTTATAATGAGTTTTTTTTTGTTTTGTAGTAGAATTAAAATCATTATCTGTCTTTTTTTAGAAAGAATATTTTCGCGGAACGGAGTGACGCGAAAATGAGTCCCAGGACGGAGTCCTGGGACGGGCGTTTTATTTTCACATTTTTAACATAATTACAAAACGCAGACACGGTAGTGGGCCTGGCCGGATTTGAACCGACGGCCATCTGGTTATGAGCCAGACGCTCCACCAGACTAAGCTACAGGCCCTTAGAAAACTCACAGTCAAAATTTCAGAGGAAAAACATTTTCCACGAAATTACGAACCGTGGGAAGTTAAGGGAATAATGGCGCCGTCGCACGGGCTCGAACCGTGGACCTTGTGGTTAACAGCCACACGCTCTACCTACTGAGCTACGACGGCTTAGAACTCGGAAATCAACACAAGTATAAAAAATTACGCTATGCCGTTCTTTACTCTTGTGATACTTTTAATCAGTTTTTCCAAATAAGCGGACATTTCCCACATATATTCGTCATATAATTCGGTGGTAACTGCACCTTCGGGGGAAGGTGCAATCACATTGTCCTTCTCCAGAAGTTTCAGTGAATAGCGGATCTTGTGCCTCGGAATCTCAGTGAGTTCAGACAGTTTGATTATCCCGACCGGCTGATTCTCTCTGATAACTTTGAGCATCTCGATGTGCCTGATAAGTAACTCGATGTCGTCATCAATCTTGTCCGTCACCGCGTTGACTTCTGACATGCACATCTCTCCGAAAGTCCATAGATAAATCTAAAAGTATTGAAAATGGGAGATTGATTGGAGGTCGCTGTTCAGCGTCCGTACCAGTGCTGTCTTCCCCATTTGTTGTAGTTTTTGACCCATCCCTGGATGAATGATCCGCAGCAGTCGAGTGCTTCCTGCTCCGTCTTGTGAGTCCTGTAGCACTTGAGACACTGGTATCTCATCTCGGGTGCCTTCTTCTTTCCGAACATTGTCCTCTGGATTGGCAGAGTTATAGATAAACTCTTGGTTTATCTTCCGCTGGACCCATCACTTCTGCAGACATACGCCGGTATCATTACGATAAAAAAGGACACGAAAAATCGTTAATTTATATGTCCGAAATTCAAATTTTTTGTCACTGATTATAAATATGCTCTAACTATATAGGTAAGGCTCATGAATAGAATAAAGGTCATAAACGAACCGTCTGAGTTGGTTCCCATGCTCAGATCAGTTGACACTCCCGTCAAGAGAGATGTTCTCAAAGAGGTGACCTTGGAATGGAGAACCGCTGACGAAATCGAAGCGAAGTTCGGTTCCGAAGGTAGGGATGCCATCATCTTCTTTGACAAGATGAAACTGGTCGAGAGTAGGTGGATGTCCACCGGCGGAAACTATCCTGAAAAATCATATCACACATTCTACACATCATTCCACATCAACGCACAGTGGCCTGTCTACGAGATAAGCGATGTTCTCGCAGCAGCCATGATGAGCGAAGAGGAGTACTCAGAGATCGAAGCCAAAATCATCGAACAGGTTGGACCTCAGGGAAGGTTCTCCGGAGATGTCGCGGAATCACTCGGTCTCACATCCACGATGCTGAAGAGTCTCGTCCGCAGATCCGTGAAGATGGATTACCGCGGTCACAGAATCGAGATGAAGCATGAGGAATAAGGCGCGTTCAAATGGCTGACATATGGATCATGAGAACAGGACACCGTCCCGAGAGGGACAAGCGTGTCACCACACACGTCGCACTTTCCTCAAGGGCATTGGGTGCCAAGGGAATCTACGTCGACACAGAGGATCCGGTCCTTGAACAGAACATCAGAAGTGTCGTGGACCGTTTCGGCGGAGACTTCACAATCCAGACCGGAGTCAAGTGGAAATCCGTCGTCAAGGACTTCCCGGGTAAAGTGGTGCATCTGACCATGTACGGTCAGAGGGTGGATGAGGCTCTTCCCAAGATTCCGAGGGATGAGGACATTATGATCATCGTAGGGGCCGAGAAGGTTCCTCCGGATGTATACCAGCGTGCGGACTTCAACGTATCCGTCGGCAATCAACCGCATTCCGAGATATCGGCATTGGCGATCTTCCTCGACAGATTCACAGGTGGCGAAGCCCTGTATGCAGACAGGCACGGCCGCATGACCGTGATTCCTAACGAGAGGGGGAAGACGGTTGTCGATCTATCCAAATGAGGCGGAGTGCATCCGTCTTCTTGAAGAAGCAGGATGTAAGAGAAGGGTAATCATCCACTGCTGTACGGTCAAAACATTGGCAGAGGAGATAGCCAAAGGCATCGACTGTGACATGGATCTTGTAATAGCAGGTGCGATGCTCCATGATATCGGAAGGGCGGTGGACCATTCCATCAACCATGCCGTGATCGGATACGGTATTGCCAAGGATCTAGGTCTTCCGGATGAGATATGTCAGATTATCAAGAGACATACAGGTGCCGGTCTCGATGAAGAAGATGCAGAGGAATTCGGACTCCCGAAGGATGATTACATCCCGAGAACCATAGAGCAGAAAATTGTCGCTCACGCAGACAACATGGTCAGCGACAACAAACTCGTTGCACACTTCCATTCAGTCGAGAAGCTGAAGATCAAAGGATCATTCAGAGGTGCGGACAGGATTGAGAATCTTCACAACGAGCTCTCTGAGATATACGGTTCCGATCTGGATATAGTGGTCAACGACATGGGTCCGTATCCTGAGATGACCGGGGACTGTGCAGAGTTTACAGTCCCTCCAGAGTGCCGTCTCTGAGGATCTTAGTGGGAAAGATATCCAGGATAATGATGTCCCCCACGGTCCTGATCCATGAATAGGGGATGGCGACGGAAATCTTCGGTTCCGCGAATGCAGGGCTCACATTGTTGACGATCAGACTGTCTATTCTCTTGTTGTCTATATCGAAAACAATCTCGTCTACCTTTCCGATGTATTCCGCCTTGGGGGAATACACCCTAAGTCCGATGAGTTCTTCGGAAAACTCCTGCATACTGTCCGCATAATCATTTTCAGATATATTGCTAACCGTCAATATCGGTGATATCCATCATTATGTCCGATACTGTACATTTAATACGCGGATAATCTGGCTATTGTACATTCACAAACCGTGTATCCAAAATGTGGTAACCATGCTTACCTTAATAATATGGAGAACACATACATCATCAAGGAGAATGAAATCATGACCAAGGAAATATCCGAAGCAGATTTTGATAAGTTTGTAGATGAAAACCCTAACGTTCTCATCGACTGTTGGGCACCCTGGTGCGGACCGTGCAGAAGGCTCGGACCTATCATCGACGAAATCTCCACGGAATTCGGTTCACAGGTAGCTGTAGCAAAGCTCAATGTCGACGATGCTCAGGTAATCTCAATGAGGTTCAACATCACCGCAATCCCTGCAATGCTCATGTTCAAGGACGGAGTGATGGTAAATGCACTCGTCGGTCTCAGGCCCAAGGATGAGATCGTCGGAGTAATGAAGGATCTGGGACTCATCGGATGAAAGCATCCTGCCGCCCCGTAAACCTTACCGACGCTACTTTCGACAGATTCGTATCGTCGGGAAAGATACTCGTAGAGTTCTGGGCACCCTGGTGCAACCACTGTAAAAGACTGGAACAGGTAATAGACAGGGTTGCAGGCATGTCCGACGGAAGGATCAAGGTAGGTAAGGTCAACATCGACCTATGCCCGAAGATTACCGAAAGGTATCAGATCGGTACGGTACCGACGATCCTGATATTCAGGGACGGAGAACTCATGGACGAGTTGGACGGATACGACAGCGGCATGTCCCCTAAATTTCTTTTCAGATTCACCGTGGAGGTTTGATTTTTTGGAATACGACGTAGCGATCATAGGTGCAGGTCCCGCAGGCATACAGGCTGCAATCCACGCATCGAGGAAGAAGGTGTCAGTGGTTGTACTGGGTAAGCTGACTGCAAGTGCAATGTCAGGAACACATATAGAGAACTATTTCGGAATTCCGGGCACTTCCGACGGTGATTCTATTCTGAAGGCAGGTAAAGAACAGGCAGAATCATTCGGATGTGTATTCATGGAGAAGAACATAATCTCCGCACATCCGGATAACGGTGATTTTATCATACTCACTGAGGATGATGAGGAAATCACAGCGAAATCCATTATTCTTGCCACAGGAATCTCAAGGAAGAAGCTCAACGTTCCCGGTGAGAAGGAACTCTTCGGAAAAGGTGTCAGTTACTGTACTGTCTGTGACTGTAATTTCTACAAAGGCAAGACTGCCGTCATCGTCGGAAACGAGACGGAGGCTGCAGTGTCCGCGGAACTGATGACTAAGTACGCATCCAAGACATACTGGGTCTCCGACGATATGCAGGCTTCCGACACGGTCTACAGGAAGGCATTGGATGCCGGTGCCGAGTTCATCTCTTCAAAGATCAGAGAGATTAAAGGCGGTGACAGAGTATCGTCCGTTCTGTTGGAGAACGGTTCTGAGATTGAAACAGACGGTGTATTCATAGAACTAGGAGCAAAATCATCCGTGGATATAGCAATGGATCTTGACGTAATGCCGGAGATGGACGACACTGTCAAGGTGGACAGAGAATGCAAAACAGAAGCTCCGGGAGTCTTTGCATGCGGCGACATAACAGGAAAACCGTGGCAGATCGCGAAGGCCGTAGGTGAGGGAGCAATCGCCGGACTCTCGGCAGCAGAATACGTGAAGGGAAGGAAATGACTGTCGAGGATATGATTGCAGGAATGCTCCGTGAGGAAGGAGGATTCCAGAAGGCTCTGAGACACGTACTCGACGATGAGCTCGGTATGACCATCAACGAATTCTGTAAAGCTACAGGGATCTCCCCGAGTACAATGTACAAGATCCTTGAGGAGAAGAGAGAACCCAATATAAGAACGGTCAGGATGATCATCCGTGCCGTCAAGATTCTCACGAAAGGAAGCAATGACAAGTTCATTGCTGTCATTGCATCACATCAGGTCCTTCAAACCTTGGAAAAGTCTGTGGAAATAGGCGGACATATGGTCCAGCTGAAGGAATATCCCGTTTCAACGGTGGAGGATGCCATCATTGCAGCCGTAAGGGCGGAAAGGGAAGGTGCATTGGGATTAATCTGTGCACCTATCGTCGCTCCAACGGTGGAAAGGATACTTACAATTCCAGTATCGCCTGTAATGCCCACAACAAGTATCGCATTGGCCATTGAGCGTCTTAAGTTCGATCTATAACTGTGTTCAGTTTTTCGACTGTACTCGAAAAACTTTACACATATGCATAGTTTTTCGACTGTACTCGAAAAACTTTTCTATATAGATTGACATAACGCTATGTCATGAAGTCAAACATCTATAGAAGAGATCTATATCTTTCCAGAATCCGTCCATTCATAGGTCATGAACAGATTAAGGTGTTGACAGGTCTCAGAAGATGCGGAAAAACAATGGTTCTGCATATGATAAAAGACGAATTGATCTCTTCCGGAATCGATGAATCAGACATATTCCTCATCGATATGGAATCCAACATGGGGCGTGAATACCGTACCGGAGAGGAACTGTACGATCACATCAAAGAATGGTACGGTTCCGATATTCATCTGAAATATATTCTGTTGGATGAAATCCAACAGGTCGAGGGTTGGGAAAGGTGTATCAGATCCTTAAAATCAGATTTTGACATCGACATCTATCTCACGGGTTCCAGTTCCAAAATGCTTTCCGGGGAATTGGCAACCCATCTTGCCGGCCGTTATGTGGAGTTCCGCATACATCCATTTTCGTTTACCGAAGTATCAGATATACTTGGTAATAAAACAGACATAAACAGTCTGTTCATGAATTATCTTAGATACGGAGGTATGCCGCTGATTGTGATGAATGAATACAATCTCCTGATGAACAGTGCTGTAATGGATGGTATGTATGATTCAGTTGTTATCAGAGATATATGTGAACGTAACGGTATCAAAAACTCTATCGGGCTGAGGAATGTTCTCAGATATATAATGTCGGAAATCGGACATAACATGTCTTCAACGAACATCGCCAATTACCTCAAAAGTCAGAAGAACAGCATTTCCCACGATACGATATTGGATTATCTTACCGCAGCAGAGGATGCGATGTTCATAAACAGGGTGAACAGACAGGACCTCAGAGGAAAAGAGATACTGAAAACCGATTACAAATTCTACTTGGAGGATCACGGTTTCAGATTGTCATCCGGTATGGACAACACCGTATCAGTAGATCAGGTATTGGAGAATATTGTGTTCAACGAACTGAAGCGCAGAGGATACAGCGTCACAGTAGGCAAAGGAAGGAATTCCGAGATAGATTTCGTTGCGGATATCGGCGGAAAAAGGGAATATTACCAAGTATCCTATCTTCTTGCATCCGAGGATACAGTGGAACGTGAATTCGGAGCGTTACAGTCCATTAAGGATAACCATCCGAAATTCGTTCTGTCCATGGATTCCGTGGATATGGGAAAGGACGGAATAATCCACAAGAACATTGTCGATTGGCTGCTGGAATCCGGTAGCTGTCCTATGTAAGATTGATCCGGATTTATGCAACAACCCAAACATTATTACGGTTCGTTCCGTCATTCCTCAGCAATCCTTTGGTCTTGAGTGATGATATGATCCTCTTCACCGCAGACGGACTAAGAGAATGGAATGATGCCACATCCGATATCTTTGCGTCACGGTGCAACTTCAGATAATCAAGGACAGAACGTTCCTTATCGTCCAGTTCTATTTCCTTCAGTTTAGAACCCTCTCTTGCAGATATGTACGATGGTTCAAAGGCATATGGAATCACGACAGTCACGGTATTTTCCGATATTCTGATGGACTGACGGCCGTATTTATCGACAATCGTAGGGATTCCTCTTCCGGTATGTTCGGAGAATCCCAGCATCACCGACAGTCTGAACAGGGATTCGTTCACAGGCATACTCCTGCCTTCAAAAAGGTCCTCCATAGGCAAAGCATACGGTATTCCCCCCACGGACTGTATCTCGATTCTGTCATCAAAGAGCGATAAAGAAGGGGGAATCATCATCCTCCATGCGTTATGTATGCATGCATTTACCCATGCTTCCCTGAAACATTCGAAATTGAAGAGATCCGTTTCCTCACGGATTCCGGAGGATACTTTGATACGTGTCTCGTTCCTTGAACGTACGTATTCCAGCACATCCTTCATGGCCATGAAGATGCACTGACTTCCGCGGTCGGTCCTTTTGGAGAATGAGGTCCTGTCGATCCCTTCGAATTCCACAACCTGAATTATGATATCATTGTCATCCGACACAAGGTTTGCATTGAGATTGAATTTTCCGTCTTTGTTCAGAAGTCCGATACTGTTCAGATAATTCCTGTCAGTACGCGGATGGAATCCTCTGACAATCAGCATATCATTCAGTGTCGTGAATGTCAGTTTATCCGAATACGATTCCAACTCCCTCATCGAATCGAAATTCCTAGAAAGAACCATCTTTGCAATCATCTCCGGGGATGCGTGTTCATTCGATGACCCATGTCTGATGTAGTATCTTCCATCATAGGAGTACGGTACATCAAATCCGGAAGAATGTACTGCGAGACATTCCTTGCCGTTCTCTGCGACAACGGTCTCAAAATCCAATACAATACGAGGTTCTACATAGTTCCTGACAGCACTACGGATCTTTTCAAATGTCGATTCTCCTATTTCCATGCCTACGGCATTACCTGCATCGTCTATGCCGAAATACACGGTACCTCGATTCGACCTGTTGAGCATGGCCGTGAGTCCGAGAATGCCTTTGTCCAATTGAGCTATACTCTTCTTGAATTCAACTGTCTCGTTCTCGCGGAGGCCTTTCATAATGCTTAATCACTTTAATGGCTCTCTTATAATTTGAGTGGAACTCAAATTCCGTAAGTGCTTACCGGTAATGGTTCGCTGATTTGTCTGTTTCTGCGGACCTGCCTGGCTGCCCCCAGGCCGCGTTTCAGTATGTTCCTTGCTGCGTTGATGTCTCTGTCCATTCTTAGATTGCAGTAAGGGCATTCATGTATCCTTACCGACAGGTCTTTTTCGACTATGTTTCCGCAACGTGAACATATCTGGGATGTGTATGCAGGGTCTACTTTCTGAATTACCGTACCGGCTTCTTCCGCTTTGTATGATAATATGTTCATGAATGTGGCCCATGCTGCATCCCTGAATTGTTTTTTCATGGTTTTACTTTCAGTTTCTTCGGATAATTCTTTGACATTCAATGATTCTGCGTATATATCTCCGTGATTGTTTGTAATATCACGGGTTGTTTTGTGATAGAGGTCTTTTCTGTGATTCTTCAGTTTTCTGAATTTATGGGTGAGTCTGGCTCTCATCCTGTAGTAATCATCGGATTTTCTATAATCGGGATTGTCTTCAATCGCTTTGGAAAGTTTCCTTTGTACTTTTGCAAGTTCGGATTCTTTTCTACGATAGGTATTATCGTTGGGGATTACTGTTCCGTCGGAGAATGCAGCTAACGATCTCAATCCGAGGTCCATCCCGATTGGTTTGCTGTATGTATCTTCGAAATCCAATGAGGTCTGATGTTCTGTGAATTTGTTAACCATCCAAACAATACAGATCTTCCATCTGTATTCTTTTCCGACTCTTGTTCTGGAGATGGTTGCAGTTTTCATTATTCCGGGAATTCTGAATCTGTTTCCGAATCTTATGTTCCCTATTTTTCCAAGCCTTATACGGTCGAATCCTCCTTTTCTGCCGTCTTTGGAAACGAAATAATAACCCTGAGGATGAGGGTATGTGAATGAATCATACCTGTTTCTGGATTTGTATCTCGGATACCCTACATTTCTTCCTTCTTTCCTTCCTTTAAGAAAACTTTTGAATGCTTTGTGTACTCTTTTAGCAACATCCTTGAGACAGTTTTGGTAAATCGGTTTCATCCATTCGTTATGGTTCCATATCCCTCTTGCAATATTCATGAGATATATGTCATTAGGGAGACCTAGGTTACGTTCAAGAAAGAACCTACAGACTTTCCATAGTCTGTTATAGACTTCACGGCAGACTTCGAGAAATAACAATAACTTTCTTTCCTGTTCTCTGTTCGGGTAAAGAGCATACTCTGTTGTTCTTATGAAATGTCCTTCATCAGAACTTTCTGCAGAATCATTTGTAATGACGGAATATGTACATTCCCTTCTGAAACTGTGAAAGTTATTGTTTCCCATCTTGTTTTGTTGATTGCTAATTATCCTATATTAATCTCTGAGGGGGAGGTCACCGAATCGCCCGAATTTCCCGAATCGGAGAGTGATTGATAATCGTTCATCACAATAGTGTCCTAACCGATCTCTGAAGAGAAAAATACCCTTCCACTCAAATTATAAGAGAGCCGTTTTATTTATAGATTCGAACTAGTTCGAACTAGTTCGGAGTGGTTCGGACTATTCAAATATCGTCCTGTGATTGAAAGAACCATCCTTCAAGCACATGAAAACAGTATGTTACGAGGTCGGAACCTCATGTATCATATGCAATTCGGACACAATCTATCCGATAGGCGAGAACGTTTACGTTCTGCCTATAACCTCAATATGATCACATCAAAGATCTGTAAAATCCAATACAGGCAATCAGTTAAAATAGGAGCTTAACTCTTTAACGTCCAGTCATTAAAGGTGGTCATATTGTTCGAGCTCCAGGTCGTAAGTAACACTCCCCTGAACGCAATATCAGATCCTAACATCGTTGCGGAGACTTTTCTTATAAACATCGGATACATCCCCAAAGGATACGATCCGAAGACAGCTTCCGCAACCACGATAAGGGACAGCATTCCGTACAAACTCTTCATGGAATACTTCATGGGAAACATGTCCAAAGCATGGTCCGTAGAAGAGCTGGCACTTCTTCTTGGAACCAGTAAGCCCACCATTTACAGGCATATCAACAAACTGAAGACCATGGACCTTCTCGAGAGCATGGATGTTGAGTTCGACGGACAGATCAGGAAAGGATACCGCATCAGATACGGAAACCTTCAGAAGGCATGGAGTTTTACCGAAGCCAACATAGAGATGGCTATGGAGAACTACCGTAAAACGGTGGAACACTTTCAGGAACTGATGGATAAGAGGAGGAACGGAGATGAGTGAGAACTACGAACTTAAGACAGGTTCGAAATACCTTATACGCACCTGCGAGGAAGAAGACACAATCGGACACATGGCAGGATATGCCATGATCGGAAGCGAATCCGCTCTTGTCATAAAAGTCGTAGAAGGAAGGATAAGATACATCCCGGTTTCCCAGATCTCATTCATGGAACTGCTGGAATCGGCAGAGGAAGAGGAAAAGAAACCCGTCAAAGGAACGGAACTTCTCTATGGATAAGCTTCACACCTTCGCAAGGGAGATCATCGACGGTGTCCTTTCAGGAAAGATAAAGGACCGTCAGCAGCTGCAGACTGCCAAACTCAAACTGTGTTCCAGATATAAGTTCGATGATATCCCGCAGAATTCTTTTATATTGTCATGTGCGACACCTGAGGAGAGGGAAACAGTTGAACCATTCCTGGTTAAGAAACCCGTCAGGACCATAAGCGGTGTTGCTGTAGTTGCCGTGATGACATCTCCGCATCCGTGCCCCCACGGAAAATGCATATTCTGCCCGGGCGGAGTAGAGAACGACTCTCCGCAGTCATACACAGGAAAGGAACCTGCGGCAAGACGTGCCGCAAGGAACGAGTTCGATCCCTATCAGCAGGTCACCGACCGTATCCGTCAGCTGGAGGAGATAGGTCACAGGACCGACAAAATCGACCTGATCATTATGGGAGGAACGTTCACCTGCAGAGAACCGGAATATCAGGAATGGTTCGTAAAAAGATGTTTCGATGCAATGAACGGGTTCGATTCCGAGACAATCGAGGAAGCTCAGGAAGCAAACGTCACATCGGAACATAGATGCGTCGGTCTTACAGTGGAGACACGCCCCGATGTCTTCGATGAGAATCAGATAAAATATGCAATGAAACTTGGTGCTACAAGAGTCGAACTCGGAGTTCAGATTCTGGATGACGATATACTGAAGTTCGTCAACCGCGGACATGACGTAGAGGCAATACGGAAATGTACCGAGAACTGCCGTGACAACGGGCTCAAGGTATGCTACCACATAATGCCGGGACTTCCCGGATCCTCACCGGAACACGACCTCGAGAGTTTCAGGGAGATGTTCTCCAATCCGGATTTCAGACCTGATATGCTCAAGGTGTACACAGTTCTGGTAATAGACGGAACCATACTCCACGATATGTGGGTCAACGGCGAATATCAGCCATATGACGTCGAAACGGCAGTCAGTCTCATATCCGACATGAAGGCGGAAATTCCCGAATATGTACGTATCCAAAGGATCCAGAGAGATATTCCGGCACCTCAGATTGCAGCCGGTATCCTGAAGAGTAACATCCGTCAGTTGGTTGAGGACAACATGAAATCCACAGGCAGAAGATGCAGATGCATCAGATGCAGGGAAGTCGGTCACAACTCCATGGATCTGAAGGATCCCGACAATGTACAGTTTAGAATTGTCGAATACGAAGCATCCGGAGGTACGGAACATTTCATCTCCCTGGTATATGATGATTCGCTTATCGGATACATCCGTCTCAGAACCGACGGTACGGATAACGCATACATCAGGGAACTGAAGGTATTCGGAAAGATGGCATCCATCGGAGAGGACGGAAAGGATTGGCAGCACCGCGGATTCGGTAAGGAATTGGTATCAAAAGCTGAGGAAATCGCAAAATCCAATAAAGCATCCAGGATAAAGATAACAAGCGGTGTAGGTGTCAGAGGATACTATGCCTCACTGGGATACTGTCTGGAACGCCCCTATATGGTCAAAGATCTCAGCTGATCGTTATAGTGCTCTGACTTACACTGATGTTGTCGAAAGCGTATGCAACCCTTCCTTTGGAATCTATGTTCTGTCCCGGACGGGGCTGTTCTTTAACTCTCAGCAAAAGATATTTTATCTCTCCCGTCTCAGTATCGACAACGATCTCATCCAAAAGACCCAGCATACTTCCGCTCATAGTCATTACGGTCTTGCCGATCAATTCCTTCCTGAGTGATTTGCCGTCCATTTCATTCACCCGTAGAACGGTATGTCGTCGTGACTGGTCTTCCTCTTTCTCATCTCAACTTCGGCGTTCTCGTATCCTTTCAGTGTCTCCTCGGACACTGATGGTTTGACGAGTTCCAAAGCGGACATGAAGTGTCTGTCCTCCACGAACTCTATGTTTCTGTCCTCATGGTATGCGGCCATTCCCGCTTCCCTCACCAATTCGGAGAGGTCGGCACCGACGTATCCGTCAGTGAGTTCAGCTATCTTACGGACATCGGCTTTCAGCGGCATATTCTTGGTATGGATTCTGAGAATGGCTTCTCTTTCATTCTCATCAGGTAATCCGATGAACACCTTCTTGTCGAATCTTCCCGGTCTCAGGAGGGCGGGATCGATCATATCGGGCCTGTTGGTGGCACCTATAACTGTGACATTTGCAATATCTTCCATTCCGTCCATGGCAATCAGGAGCTGATTGACCACACGTTCCCATGCACCGTTGTTCTCAGAACTTCTCCTAGGTGCGATAGCATCGATTTCATCGAAGAATATGATACACGGAGCCATCTGTTTGGCACGTTTGAATACCTGTCTTATGGCTTTTTCCGTTTCCCCGAGCCATTTGCTGGCAAATTCGGGACCGTTCACTGATATGAAATTTGCACCGGATTCATTGGCAACAGCCTTGGCGATCAGAGTCTTTCCCGTTCCGGGCGGACCGTACAGAAGGATTCCTCTTGGGATAGAGATTCCCAAACGCTGGAATTCCTTTGCATCCTCTTCCGGAATGAAAACTTCTCTGATTTCTCTCTTGATGGATTCCAGTCCCCCTATATCGGACCATTCTGTTTTAGGAATATCAGCCAAAACCTCTCTCATTCCGCTGGGTTCCACATCATTCAGCGCTTCCGTGAAGTCCTTCATGGTGACTTTCACCGAATTCATGACTTCATCCGATATCGGTTTGTCCTTCTCGAATAAATGCAGATTCCTGCTCAGGCAGCCCATGGCCGCTTCTCTTGCCAAAGCGGCAAGGTCCGCACCGACGAATCCCTGTGTCATCGATGCCAGTTTCTCGATATCAACATCGTCGGCGATCTGCATTCCCCTCAGATGTACATCCAATATGTCGGCTCTGCCCTGTCTTCCGGGTATTCCGATTTCGATTTCCCTGTCAAACCTTCCCGGTCTTCTCAATGCAGGATCCAAAGCATCCTCTCTGTTGGTGGCACCGATGACAATCACATCGCCTCTTCCTGCCATTCCGTCGAGCAATGTAAGAAGCTGGGCAACAACTCTTCTTTCCACCTCACCGTTCACTGAATCTCTGTTCGGTGCAATCGAATCGATTTCATCGATGAAAACGATACTCGGAGCATTCTCCTCAGCACGTTTGAAAACAGCCCTGAGGGCTTCTTCGCTCTCACCGTAGAATCTGCTGATAATCTCCGGCCCCTGAATGGAGAAGAATGAAGCTCCAGATTCTTTTGCAACCGCCTTAGCAATCAGAGTCTTTCCCGTTCCCGGCGGACCGTATAACAGTACGCCTTTGGGAGCACTGATTCCCAGACGTTCAAACAGTTCCGGATGCCTCAGAGGAAGTTCGATCATTTCCCTGATTCTCTTCAGTTCCTCGTTCAGACCTCCGACATCATCATATGTGATTGCAAATGACGGTCCTTTGTACTCATGTTTGGTCACCGGTTCACTGTTCACCGTGATTTCAGTTTCCGGGCCTACCATGACCACTCCCGCAGGAGAAGTGGAAACAACAGTAAACGGAACGAAAGTTCCCATGAAAAGTAAATTCGGAACGACGACATCGTTTCCTTTCAGTACGGGTCTGTTGAATAATCCCTTTTTAACAGTAAGATTGACATCGGATTTGAAGGAGATTTTTTTTCCTTCTTCGATGTTCGGAGCCAACGTGACCTTCACTGCAGGAACCACATCCCTCCTGTAGACTTTGACGGTATCTCCTTCTCCGACGCCTGCATCGGTTCTCGTGAGTCCGTCGACACTGATCACTCCTTCTCCGTATTCGGCGGGAAGATCCTTGAAAACCTTAGCTGCGACTCCTTTCTTACCTACAATCTCGATCAGGTCGCCAAGGCTCAGACCGAGCCTTTCTCTCGATGCCTGATCCATTCTTGCCCTTCCCAATCCGGTCTCCATCTTCTTGATGGCTGGGATGACCTTCAGTTCGATACCGTCTTCCATCGTTTCTGTATGATAGAATATCGCTTTAAAGGTAACTAATCGCCAATTTTTGAAGAAAAGATTCTACTATAAACAAGTAGAGTTATATAAGTTGTAAGTTCTTAATAAAAAATGGGTCACTCACTGTCCCAGAAGGTAATTATCATGGACGTTAAGATCGGAAGTATGAACGTTTCGATTTGGACTATCCTTCTCGTTATCGGAGGATTGTTGGCATTCATCGGAATGTTCCTTGATTATGTTGTAATGACAATCGACCTTGGATTCTTGGGATCCGAATCAGAGGGATTCACAGGATTGGATCTTTTGGACTCAGATGAAGATGAGTACGGAGCACTCAGTTTTGTATCCAAGTTCCCTCTTGTAATCGGAATTGTTGGAATCCTTGCACTCCTTAGCGGAGTTCTCCCTATGTTCGTTAAAGGACAGGACAAAGTCTTCACAATCGCAGGTGCAGTCCTTGCAGTTGTTGCAGTTGTTCTTGCAATCTGGTTCTTCGTTCAGGGAGTCGGACCTGGACTCTTTGTTGACGAACCCATGCAGGAATTGTTCGGAGACACACTCTCCGCAGGTGTCGGACTCTACCTTGCACTCGTCGGTTCAATCGTCGCAGCAGTCGGTGGAATCCTTAACCTCAAAGAAGCACTCTGATTTTCCGAATACGGAAAATCCTTCAAACCTCTTATTGTCCTTTCTCAACACTTAATTACAACGATATTCTTATCCAAAGTATGGCAGAGATGGTCAGGACTTTCATTTCAATCGACGTTCCTCTCACGGATAAGATTCAGAGTGCATTGGATTATCTGAAAGGAATCGGGAATGTCCGACCCGTCAACGTATCGCAGATACATCTCACGCTCAGTTTCATCGGTGACATCGATCTCAGAAAGGCTGAGAAGCTCTGTTCATCATTGGAATCCGAACTGTCAGATTTCACAGAGTTCCAGCTATGTGTAAAAGGCGCAGGAAGGTTCCCTCCCAAAGGGAATCCTCGAGTCATCTGGTTGGGATTCGAAGATTCTGAGAAATTATCGATACTTGCGGAGAAAGTAAGATCCGTACTGGATTCCTTGAAGATAAGATATGACGATAAGAAGTTCAGTCCCCATCTCACACTTGCAAGGACCAACGGTCCTGCGGACATCTCAGAATTCATTAAATCCTATTCAGAAGAGGAATTCTCAAGATTCACATGTTCTTCGGTAAAAGTGATGAAGAGTGAACTGTCGCCGAAGGGTGCCAGACACACTGTGATGAAGCGTATCGAACTGAAGAAGAACTGAAATCTTCAGTAAAAATTCAAACCCTTTCTTCCAGGAACTCCTTCAGTCCGCAGCATATGATTCCTTTGTCGGTTATGCCGCTGTATGGCCCAGGTTCCATCATCACCACGTACTTAGGGAAACTGTCATCGATATGTTCCAGATTTCCAAACTCCCTTTTCATCGTACTCTCGTTGGATATGGATGTGCAACACTGAACATACATCCTTTCTCCGGTTTTTTCGGCCACGATGTCTATCTCCTTCCCGTTGTAATCTCCGACATACACATCGTATCCTCTGTACAGAAGTTCGGTGAATACGATGTTTTCCAAATGGCCCGATATATCCTCTGGTCTGTAACCCAGTATTGCATGTTTTAATGAAAGGTCGGCGGCATAATATTTTCTTTTGTTCTCAAGTATGCGTCTTCCTTTCAGATCGTAGACATCCGCTCTTATCAGGAGATTGGCAGTCTCAAGGTACTTGATATACTCATTCACAGTATCGACAGATGTTTTGAATCCGGAGGATTTCAAAGTATTGTATATCTTGTTCGAAGACACATAACTTCCAGTCATAGACAGGATGGTACGGAATATATCGTTCAGAAGTGACGGATTCCTGACATTGAATCTTCTGTTTATGTCAACGGATATTATTACATCGGCTATGTCGCTTACAGTCTGAAGTGCGGAACGTACAGGGACATCCGAAATCCAGTTAATCGGGAATCCTCCCAATCTCATGTATCTTTCAAGCACATCTCCATCCAACCCGAATGCGGTTGCGAATTCGACACATTCACGGTATGACAGAGGAAGCATTCTTATGCGGTTGTATCTGCCGCCGAGATGTGTAGCATATTCGGATGAAAGCAGATTGGAGTTTGACCCGGTCAGATATATGTCAAATTTCCTTTTGGCGATAAGGTCACGGACTGCAAGTTCCCATCCGTCAATGTTCTGGATTTCATCCACAATCAGTACGTTTTTTACATTCTCTCTGTACCCGGAGTCGACCAGATCCAAAAATATTTTCCAGTCTCTGATTTCAGAGTATTCACGGAATTCGGTGTTGATGTGAATTACGTTCACTTCACTGTCAAATCCGTTTCTTATCAACTCTAATAGGGATGATTTTCCGCATCTGCGTATACCCGTGATGACTTTGGCGTTGCCGTTCCATGCGAACGGTTCGACGGCATCCGTATATTTTTGACGGCGGATCAGACCTTCCATACTGTCTGATTGTCGGGATAGATATATAGCGATTGTGTTTTTATCAGCCTATAGGCCGATAAAACACTAATTTTTACAGCTTTTATCCGTCCATGGACTGATAAAAATCATGCTTCAGGAATCCGGTTTTTCTGACACGATATACCGTAAAAATACCCGTTCGGACAACAACCTTTATGTGCTCGGAGTAAATATCCCCGATTAGCTGATAGCGCAGTCGTACGCGTGTCTTATCTTATAGATAAGTATAAATACGATGGCAGTATCCGAAAATTCTGCAAGCTTAAGCTATCAAGGGCTCGTAGCTCAGCTAGGTAGAGCATCTGACTTTTAATCAGGTGGTCAGGGGTTCGAATCCCCTCGAGCCCGCATGGTAGTCTTCATGAGCGATCAAAGTCAAGATCAAGTATGAGGAATATCGAATGGATTTTCATGAGTTTTCTCAGGAAAAGGGTTTCCCAATGACCGGTATTGGGGCAATTTTGTAGGTGAAATACTTGGCAGCAGAGAATATCTCGTTCAATGTTCTTGAGCACGATCTTGTGCCCGAGCATTATCTCCTGTCCGAGGAAGAGGTTCTTGAAGTACTTTCAAAACTGGAAGTAACACGCGACCAGCTTCCCAAGATCAGAAAGAGCGATGCGGCAATCAAGGTGCTTGAAAACATCTACAGCCATCCTATCGAGGAGGGTTGTGTTGTAAAGGTCGTAAGGAAGAGTGCGACAGCGGAAGAATTCGTTGCGTACAGATTGGTTACGAGGGGATGAGTTAAATGAGGGATTTAGTCAACTTATACTTCAAGGACCGCAACATCGTCGACCACCACATATCGTCATTCAACGATTTCCTCTCGTCAGACGACAACCTCTTCAGCAGGATGCAGAACATCGTCGACGACATGAGGGTCCCCACAGACGACGCAGACCGCGGAATCATCAAATTGGATCCGGACAGAACCAACGGAAGGAACATCGAGATCCGTATCGGAAGGAAGAGGCTCGAGGACGGAACCATCGACACACAGGCCAGGCCCACGATCCACGTGGGAGCACCCAGGGTAAAAGAGGCAAACGGATGCGACCACACTCTCACACCCATGGAGGCAAGGCTCAGGAACCTCAACTACATGGCACCTGTATCAGTCGACTTCACAATCATCGAGGACGGAATCGAGAAGTCCACAGAGACAGTACACGTAGGAGACCTTCCCGTAATGGTCAAGTCCCGTGTATGTAACCTCAACAAGAAGGTCATCGAGGAGGAGATGGACCGCTCAATCTCCGACGCAGAGTATGAGAAGATCCTCGTTGACAACAAGGAAGATCCGAGGGATCCCGGAGGTTACTTCATCATCGGAGGTACCGAGAGGGTACTCATCACACTCGAAGACCTGGCACCTAACAGAGTCATGGTCGAGTACAGCGAGAAGTACGGTTCACGTGTGGAAGTAGCCAAGGTCTTCTCACAGAAAGACGGATACCGTGCACTCACACTTGTCGAGAAGAAGAAAGACGGAATGGTAATGGTTACCGTTCCTGTCGCATCCAGCGCAATCCCCCTCATCGCACTGATGAAGGCATTGGGAATGGAATCGGATCAGGAGATCTTCGAGACAATCGTTTCTAACAATTCAATGGCTAACATCGTTTACGCCAACATCGAGAACAGTTTCGACAAGAAGGCATTCCCCCCGAACGGTTACCACACCAAAGAGGATGCAATCGCATTCCTCGAGAGGAACTTCGCAGCCGGTCAGGCAAAGGAATACAGGACAAAGAAAGTCGAAAGCATCCTCGACCGCTCACTTCTCCCACACCTCGGAGACACAGAAGCAGACAGGATGAAGAAGGCGATCTTCCTCGGACGTATCGCACGTTCAGTCCTCGAACTTTCCATGAACGAGAGGAAAGAAGACGACAAGGACCACTACGCCAACAAGAGACTCAAACTCTCGGGAGATTTGATGGAAGATCTCTTCAGGACAAGCTTCAACAGCCTTATGAAAGACCTCAAGTACCAGCTCGAGAGGAACTGGGGAAGGAAGAGGGAAGAAATCAGGATCGCATCCACAATCCGTCCCGACCTCCTGACACACAAACTCCTCCACGCACTGGCAACCGGAAACTGGGTCGGCGGACGCGCAGGTGTCTCACAGCTGTTGGACAGGACAACTAACATTTCAGCAATGTCACACCTCAGAAGGGTTACATCCTCACTCACAAGGAGTCAGCCCCACTTCGAGGCACGTGACCTTCACCCCACACAGTGGGGAAGACTGTGTCCCTCGGAGACTCCCGAAGGACAGAACTGCGGTCTTGTGAAGAACGCAGCATTGATCATCAACGTTTCCGAAGGATTCTCCGACTACGACGTGAAGTGGATGCTCAGGGACCTCAACCTCGAGCCCGTCAGTCAGAACGGAGCACGTGTCTTCATCAACGGAGACCTTATCGGAAGCCACCAGGATCCCGAGAAACTCGTTTCCGAGGTCCGTGAGAGAAGGAGATGCGGACTCGTATCCGATGAGATCAACATCCACTACAACGCAGAGATGCAGGAAGTTCTCATCAACTGTGACGAAGGCCGTCTCAGGCGTCCTCTCCTCATCCTCAAAGACGGAAAGACAATCCTCTCCAGGAGACACCTCGAGGGAATCCGTGAGGACAAGATCAAGTGGGACGACCTCTTCCGTGAGGGAATCCTCGAATGGATCGACGCAGAGGAAGAAGAAGATACATACGTCGCAGTGGAACCCTACGAAGTTCCCGAGAGATGCGAGTGCTGCGGTGCAGCCCTTTCACCCACCGATGTCGACTGGATGAACGTCGGAAAGGAAGGAGATGCAGAACTCACATGCAGGTTCTGTAAGAAGACATTCACAGTACCTTCACTCATCAGGAAGGAGCACACACACATGGAAGTCGACCCCATGGTCATCATCGGTATCGCATCCGGATTGGTTCCTTACCCTGAGCACAACTCAGCACCTCGTGTAACAATGGGAGCAGGAATGGCAAAGCAGGCATTGGGAGTCCCCGCCGCAAACTACCGTATGAGGCCCGACACCCGTGAACACCTCCTTCACTACCCCCAAATCCCCATGGTACAGACACAGAGCATGAAGTATGTGGGATACAACCACAAGCCCGCAGGTCAGAACTTCTGTATCGCAGTCCTTTCGTACCACGGATACAACATTGAAGATGCAATCGTCATGAACAAGAGCTCAGTCCAGCGCGGACTCGGACGTTCAACATTCATGAGGACATACCGCACAGAGGAGCGCCGCTACCCCGGAGGTCAGGAGGATCACTTCGAAATCCCCATGCCCGACGTAATGGGTGCACGTGCAGACCTCGCATACGCATCACTCGGTGAGGACGGTCTCATTTCCCCCGAGTCATCCGTCAGCGGTTCAGATGTCCTTATCGGAAAGACATCACCTCCCAGGTTCCTCGAGGAGGATACCGACTTCCTTACACCTCAGAAGAGGAGGGAGACATCGGTTACAGTCAGGCCCGGAGAGTTCGGATACGTCGATTCAGTCATGATTACTGAGTCAGAGAACGGTTCAAGGCTCGTTAGGGTCAAGGTCAGGGATCAGAGGATTCCCGAGTTGGGAGACAAGTTCTGTTCAAGGCACGGACAGAAGGGAGTCGTCGGACGTCTCGTCGACCAGACAGACATGCCCTTCACAATGGACGGAGTCACACCCGACATCGTGGTCAACCCCCACGGTATTCCTTCACGTATGACCGTCGCACACGTCCTCGAAATGATCGGAGGAAAGGTCGGAGCGATGGAAGGACGTACCATCGACGGTACAGTCTTCTCAGGAGAGAGGGAACAGTCACTCCGTGACGGTCTCGTAAGGAATGGATTCAAACACACCGGAAAGGAAATCATGCACGACGGTACCACCGGACGTATGATTTCAATGGATGTCTACACAGGAGTCATCTTCTACGAGAAACTGCACCACATGGTCAGCGGAAAGATGCACGTCCGTTCACGCGGTCCTGTGCAGATCCTTACACGTCAGCCTACCGAAGGACGTTCCAGGCAGGGAGGTCTCAGGTTCGGAGAAATGGAACGTGACTGTCTTATCGGTCACGGAGCAGCGATGGTCATCAAGGACCGTCTCCTCGATGAGTCGGACGGAACACAGCAGTTCATCTGCGGTAACCCCAATTGCGGACACATCGCCATTCAGGACAGGCGCGGAGCACTCTACTGTCCTGTATGTAAGAACAACACCAACATCTACATGGTTCAGACATCCTACGCATTCAAACTGCTGATGGATGAGCTCCTGTCACTCGGTGTTGCAATGAGGCTTCAGCTGGAGGATTTGAGATGATCAAACGCGGAATTTCCAAGAGGATCGGTTCGATCAAGTTCTCCTGTGTTTCACCCGATGAAATCAGGAGGATGTCAGCAACAAAGATCATCACAGCGGACACATACGACGATGAGGGATACCCCATCGAAATGGGACTTATGGACCCCCACATGGGAGTTATCGAGCCCGGACTCCGCTGTAAGACATGCGGATGCAAGGTCGATGAGTGTCCCGGACACTTCGGACACATCGATTTGGCAATGCCCGTAATCCATGTCGGATTCATCAAGGACATCAAATCACTCCTGGAATCCACATGCTGCAGCTGCGGAAGGCTTATGCTCACACCCGAGCAGGTGGAGGAGCGCAGGCAGTCCATGGAGCGCATGGAGGAATTGGGAGGAGATTCAGCAGATGTGAAGATCTTCTCAAAGGAGACCGCAAAGGGAGCATCCTCAAGAGGAGTCTGTCCCCACTGCGGTACAGAACAGATCAAAATCAAGTTGGACAAGCCTACAACATTCCGTGAGGTAACAGACAACCACAAACTCACAGCAAAGGAGGTACGTGAGAGGCTCGAGCGTATCCCCGACGACGACCTTGTCACCTTGGGAATCGACCCCAAGACATGCAGGCCCGAGTGGATGGTCCTCACAGCATTGGCTGTCCCCCCTGTAACAGTAAGGCCTTCGATCACATTGGACTCAGGAGACAGATCAGAAGACGATCTGACACACAAGCTCGTCGATGTCCTCAG
>SUSX01000015.1 GCA_015063195.1 Thermoplasmata archaeon
AAACAATTCAGGGATGCAGCATGGACTACATTCATGAACATGTTATCGTACAAAGCGGAAGAAGCCGGTACAATAATACATGAAGTAAATCCTGCATACACATCCCAGATATGTTCACGTTGCGGAAATATCGTAGAGAAAGATCTGTCAGTAAGAATACATGAGTGTCCATATTGTAACCTGAAAATGGACAGAGATATAAACGCAGCAAGGAACATACTGAAACGCGGCCTGGGGGCAGCCAGGCAGGTCCGCGATCAAAGACAAATCAGCGAGCCATTATTGGCGAGCACTTCAGGAATTTGAGTTCCACTCAAATTATAAGAGAGCCACATCGAGGGATTATGATGAATTATCCAGATCTTATTAAAGCAAGGTATTCGGTCAGAGATTACAGTGATGCACAGGTGGAGGAAGAGAAACTCAGGATGGTTTTGGAAGCAGGAAGGGTCTCTCCCACAGCTACAAATGCACAGCCCCAGAGGGTGTATGTTATGAAGAGCAAAGAGGCTATAGATAAGATCAGATCTCTTACTAAGATGGCTTTCAATGCTCCCATCGTACTCATGATAGGATGCGATATGGATGTCGCATGGAAATCACCGTTCACCGGAGATTCCATAGCGGAAACAGATGCAGCAATTGTCACTACACAGATGATGCTTCAGGCAGCCGATATCGGACTGGGAACATGTTGGGTTGGATATTTCGATCCTGCAGAAGTCGCTGAGGCATTCTCCATTCCCAAAAATGTGAAACTCTATGCATTGTTGCCAATGGGATATCCTGCAGAAGGTAATGTTCCGTCACCGAGGCATGAGGACAGACTTCCTTTGGAAGCAACTGTCACGGAACTTTAATCCGCTTTCCTCTTCCTTGATTCACATTCGGGATTGATGCATTCCCTGTAGTTGCCAATGGCGATTATCGGTGCTTTACATACGGGGCACGATTCGCCTGTGGCAGTTACGGTTCCCTTAGGTCTCAATGGATATGTCTGGTTGCAGTTAGGCCAGCCTGAGCATCCTGCAAAACGTTTACCTGCTTTGGAATACAGGATTCTGATTTCGCCGGTCTCACATGTAGGGCATTTTCCGAGATTATTCCTGGATGTGTTGCTTTCACATTTCGGATCGATACAGCAGATCTGAGGTGACACTCCCTTTCTGATAATCTTGAGTTGAGGGAGGCCGCATATGCTGCACTGTTCTTCCACAGTCTGAATCATTGCGCCTTTAGGAATCGGATATGCGCATGTACATTCTGGGTAACCATCGCATCCGATGAAATTGCCGTTCCTGGATTTCTTTATGACGATGTTGTTTCCGCACTTTGGACATGTTCCGAGATGTTGTTGGGATCTCAGTGCACTTTTAATCTCGTCACCGATTGCTGCACTGTTTTCAGAGATCTTGCTTGCGGCCTCGAAGAGCATCTCCTGTGATTCAGATACTACATTTTCCAGAGTACGTTCTCCGTTGCTGATTTTCATCATGTCCAATTCCAATTTGGCAGTCATTTCAGGTTCCGTGATGCTTCCGCCGTGCTTCTCGAGTGATTTGGTGAGTGCGATACCGCTTGCGGTAGGAATCATGTAGTTTCCTTGGACATAGTTCCTTGAAAACAGTTTGCTTATGATGTCGTGCCTTGTGGATTTGGTTCCGAGATTGAGTCTGTCCATTTCTTGGATGAGTGAACCCTGATTGTATCTGTAGGGCGGTTTCGTCTCCTCATCGATAAGAGTCATGGCTCTGATGTCGATCTCCTTTCCAGGTTCAAGCTTGGGGATATGGACATCACGGACGGAGAGGTATTTTTTGTAGTATTTCTTCCATCCTTCTTCTTTGGTTATGTGACCGGACGCACTGAATACTTCACCTTCCACATCGATCTTTACATCGGATACCTCTGCTTTGGCGACGGGGGCAACGGTTGCCATGAAACGTCTCACGATGAGTTCGTAGAGTTTCCACTTGTCACCTTTGAGTTTGGCCTGGGTGGCACCTGCTGTGGGATAAATCGGAGGGTGGTCCGTAGTTCTTCTTTTTCCGCGTGACGGTACTATAGAGGGCTGAGCAAGGAGTTCCTCTGCTTCCTTCTTGAATTCGGAATCCTTGAGTTTTTCCAAAACTACCTTGAGGCTCAGACTCTTGGGATATTCTGTATTCTCTGTACGGGGATACGAGATGTATCCGCCTGTATACAGATCCTCTGCGAGTTTCATGGCGACTGACGGCGGGATTCCGATTTTGTTGGCCTCTACCTGCATCTGTGTTGTATCAAAAGGTGCAGGTTTGTATTCGTCCTTAAGTGTGGCTTCATAGCTGATGACCCTTCCCTTCTTCACATTGGAACATTTCTGGTATACGGCTTCAGCTTCATCCTTGTTCCAAAATGGATTGGAGTCATGGGTTCCTTCGAATGCAAGCATTCCGAACTTTCCGTTGACATTCCAATAAGGTTTAGGCACGAACTTCTCTATCTCTTCATGCCTGTCGACCAGCAGTTTCAGTGTAGGGCTCTGAACCCTTCCTACGGACATGAAGTTCTTTCCTACCTGTCCGGATGAGAGTGATATAAGTCTGGTAAGTACTGCTCCCCATGAGAGGTCGATAATCTGTCTTGCCTCTGCTGCTGCGGCAAGTCTTTCATCAGGGAGTACCAGGTTCTCGAAGGCTGCTTCCACCTCGCCCTTCGTCAATGCGCTGAACTTTGCCCTCTTGACCTTGGACATGTCAGCTTCGGCAGAAGTCACGGTCTCCATACCGATGAGTTCTCCTTCTCTGTCAAAGTCGGTTGCAATGATGACTTCATCAGCATCCTTCATGAGTTGCTTGATTGTGTTGAGAATACTTTTCACACGTACGTTCTTGACCTGAGGTGCGTATACAAGGTCCACAGGGGATCCTGCACCCCAATCATTGTACTGTTCTGGATAATCTAATTCGATGATGTGTCCTCTGAGGCTCACAACATCGTAATCATCACCTTTGTAGACAAAGGAAATTACTGAAACTCCTCCGGATGTTTTCGATGTGGATTTTCCGTTGGAAAGGATAGTGGAAATCCTTCTGGCAGCATTTGCTTTCTCGGTGATAATCAGTTTTCTCATCGGCGCTTGGAACGTTTATTTTATATTAATAAGGTGGGTCTGCCTCTATGGGAGTTCGATTGTATTTATCAGTTATTTCAAAGGCTGGTATGCTGGCTATCGTAGTTTCCGAGAGATATGACTAAATTGTCGTTTTTCATTACGAAGGGTATGGGCGGAGGATTGGCGGATATTCTTGACGGTGTTATCCGTGATGCGGTTACCGGAAAGGATGTAGCTGTTGCATTTTCCGGAGGTTTGGACAGCGGACTTATTGCTGCGATTGCAGGTAAATATGCAGAATCCGTCAGGCTCTATACCGTAGGTACTGCAGGATCATATGATGTGCTGGCATCAGGGAAAATGGCCTCCGATCTGAAGATGGATTGGGTTCATGTTCCACTCAACGAAGAGGTCATTGAGGAGAAACTGTCGGAGATGATCCGTATCACCGGAACATTGGATCCGATCGTGCTTTCATTTGAATTCCCATTAGTATGCATCGCTCCTTTGGTGGAATGCGACCTGATTCTCGGAGGTCAGGGTGCAGACGAAGTGTTCTGCGGATATTCAAAATACCTGGATCTTTCTACGGACAATCTTCTCAAACAGAGGGAGGAGGATATGGTTAAACTCAACAGTCTTACGCTTCCTCATGAGAAAAAAGTGGTCTCACATTATGGCAAGAACATTTTCTATCCATTCCTGCACAATGATGTAACTGAATTTGTTTCCTGTCTGAATCCTGAAGTTCTGATACCTCACGGGGATGACAGGAAGATGATTCTCCGCGATGCAGCTTTGGAGCTGGGGTATTCGGATATCGCATCAAAAAAGAAGAAAGCTGCACAATACGGAACGGGTTCCATGAATCTTATGAAGAAAATAGCTAAGAACCGTGGACTGTCCGTCAGTGAATATATTATAGGCCTTGCGGATGGACGTCCGTGGACGACCTATTGAAAGACGAAGTCATAACATGGCTTCACAGCCTCACAAAATATGGAATCAAACTCGGTTTAGATAACATAAGGGAACTTCTTAACAGAATAGGAAATCCTCAGAAAAGTTTCAAAAGCATCCATGTGGCAGGCTCGGACGGCAAAGGGTCTGTGTGTTCAACAATCTCGGCAATCCTTTCCGAATCGGGCATGAAGGTCGGAATGTACAGTTCTCCCCATCTCATGGATTTCAATGAGAGGATTCAGATACGCGGACAGAACATTTCTGACGATGATTTACTTTTACTGGCACATGAGATAATGATTGTCGTTGAATGCATGAAGGATGAAGGGATGCAGTGTACTTTCTTCGAATCCGTGACTGCAATGGCATTCCTGTACTTCCAGAGGAAGAATGTTGATTATGCAGTAATTGAGGTTGGAATCGGGGGCAGATATGATGCTACCAACATCATAGATCCGGTTGTCAGTGTAATAACCAATGTGAGCGGAGAACACAAGTCTGTTTTGGGTGAAACGGTAACAGACATAGCATTCGAAAAAGCAGGCATAATTAAGAGCGGTATTCCGATAATTACATCCAACACAGGAAAAATTCTCGAAGTTATTTCCAAGGTATCGGAAGAGAAAGGCTCACCTCTGATTGCTACGGACAAAGCATCCATGGTATCTCTGGTTCAGAACGGATCCATTGTCGAATATGGCGGAAGGGAGTATTTCATTTCAATTCCCGGATCGTATCAGGCTGTAAATCTTCCGTTGGTGTTGGAAACGCTGAAGATACTTCCTGAATGGGATCATGTAAGCAACTTTGTGGACAAAGGTCTGAAGTCTGTGTCATGGAAAGGACGTATGCAGAAGATCGAGTCCTTACCGTTGATTATCGATGTTACACATACCGCAGCGGGAATGAAGTACCTCTGTGAAGATATTTCCGAAATTTACGGAAATGTGAATGTAGTATTTGGAGTCCTCAGTGACAAGGATCTTGTCCGTATGGCGGAAAGTGTTTCCAAAATGGGTGAGAAAATCTACATTGCACTGCCACATACCGAACGTGACATGGATTCCGAAGAGATGATGAGAGTAATGAACATCTACTCCGAGGATGTTACGTACTGTGATACGGTGGATGATGCTATCGAAGCAGCATTGAAAGAGGACAGAGTCGTTTTGGTCACCGGATCATTAAGGATGGCGGAGTGTGCATTTAAATGGTTGAAGAAAAGATCTGTCTGATACTGGACCTTCTGTCGGCAGAATACGACAAAGGATGTTATCCCGGAAGGAACTCCGAAGGTCTGAATCCCGAATGGGAGCCGGATCCATTTCATGTGCTCATAGCAACGATTCTTTCTCAGCGTACCAAGGATGACAATACTCGCAAAGCTTCCGACAATCTGTTCAATGTGTACAATTCCATCGAGGAATTGGCAGATGCAGATTATGACCATGTTGCGGAACTTATAAGGCCGGCAGGATTCCCGAAACAGAAATCAAAGGGGATAGTGGATTGCTGCAGAGTCATCCGTGATGAGTATGGATCAATTATACCATCGGAAACAGATGAATTGTTGAAACTTCCGATGGTAGGAAGGAAAACGGCTGCATGTACAAGGTCGTATGCGATGAACATCCCTTCCGTATGTGTTGACACTCACGTTCACAGAATCGCAAATCTGATGGGGCTGGTCAATACGAAAAATCCGGAGGAAACGGAGTTCGCATTGATGGACATCACCCCTATGGAACGTTGGAATGATATCAACCGTTACATGGTGAGGCACGGTCAGGTTATCTGTATTCCCAACCATATGAGATGCGGAAAATGCATGGTACGCGAATACTGCAAGTACGGATCGGAGAATCCGTAGACAATACAGTATGTTCGGCCAAGCTAATTTCTAATATGCATATTATCATTAGGGGTCGATGCACGAAGTATCCGTAGTTGCTAACATGGTTGAAGCGATACTCCATGAACTTGAGAATTACAATGTGGAAAGGGTCGAAGACGTCAATATCGTCATCGGAGATCTGACAAGTCTCGGTTTTGAACAATTGGAATTCGCTTTTGAAATAGTAACCAAGGATACACTTCTTGAAGGATGCAAACTCAATCTTATCAGGGAGAAAGTGGAGATAAGATGCAAATCCTGCGGATATGAAGGTCCTGCAGACAATGTAGATTCCGATTTCTCCAATCATTCCATCCCTATACTCGCATGCCCTAAATGTAACGGGCCCGTAGAGATAACTGCAGGAGAGTCCTGCTGTGTCAAAGATCTGAATATTGTGGAGGCAGAGTCATGTTCAAACTGAGAGACGAGGCGACAGCCAACAAGATCCTTGCCAAGATCAAGGCAATGGATGTGGATTACAAATTCATGCATGTGTGTGGTACACACCAGGACACCATGGTCCGTTTCGGACTTGACGGCCTTCTCAGAGATGTAGGTGTCGAAATCAAACAGGGTCCCGGATGTCCCGTATGTGTCACTACAAGCAAGGAGATTGCCGATGCAATTACATTGGCAAGGTCCGGTGTGACAGTCTGTGCATTCGGAGATATGATGCGTGTTCCTACAACAATAGGGACACTCAACGATGCAAAAGCTGACGGAGCCGATGTCAGGATTGTCTACTCTATTGAGGACGCAGTCAGGATGGCATCGGAGCAGAAAAACGACCTTACGTTCGTTTCAGTGGGTTTCGAGACAACAGCACCGTCTACATGTGTTCCGATTCAGAAAGAGGTACCTGAGAACTTCAGCATTTACAGCTGTCACAGGATCTGCCCGCCCGTTCTTGAAACCATATTCGACCTCGGAGAGACTAAGGTGCAGGGATTCCTGATGCCCGGTCACGTAGCAGTTATCACCGGTTTGGAGATGTTCGAAGCTTTCGGTAAGAAGTACAAGGTTCCGCAGGTTATCGCAGGTTTCGAGCCTTTGGACATGCTGATGTCCGTTTACATGTTGTGTAAACAGATGAAGGAAGGACGTGCGGAAGTTGAGAATGAGTATACACGTGCAGTGAAACCTGAAGGAAACCTGAAGGCAAAGAAACTCATGGAAGACACCTTCGATGCCGTCGACCGTTCATGGCGCGGATTCCCTGTGATTCCCAAGAGTGCACTCGCTCTGAAGGAGAAATATTCCTACTGCGATGCCACAAAGGTTCACGAGGACATATTGGCAAACACTCCTGTCGTAGATGAAGAATCAAGAGGATGTAGATGCGGTGACGTTCTCAGAGGATTGATTTCATCCGAGGAATGCCCCATGTTTGGAAAGGCCTGTAAACCTATGAATCCCATGGGCCCGTGTATGGTATCCAGCGAAGGCGGATGCAACATCGCATTCCGTTTCTCAGGACACAGGTTGTGAACATATGGGCTGTAATTCATGTCACTCCGTTCAACCTGTCGAGTACAGGAAGAAAGAAGGCGAGATCCACACATTGGTGATTTCCAATGATTCCACAGTATTCCTTACTGAACAGTGGGTAAGTGCTTTCGAAATGTTCGGCGGAAGGCTGACCGAAGTAAAGAAACTGGTTGCACGTCTCGATGAGATTTCAGAAGTATCCTTCGGTATAATTTCAGGTAAATACGGTTTCATTCCGGCAAATTATGTTGTCATGAAATATGATAACGTCCCTGAATCCAAAGAAGAATACGAAGAGCTTCAGGAAAGGACGGATTATGTCGGTAAGATTGGATACATATGTCAGTCATTCTTTGATAAGATCATCGTCTGTGTACCGAAGGATATGTTTGCACTGATCAAGGATGTTCTGCCTGACGGAAAAGTTATCGCTGTAACCAACCCGATTTTTAAGGAAGAATGTGAGAAACGCGGATGGACACATCTCCCGCGTAACGGTGCAAGGGTAGGAAACGAGAATGCGGATGAGATTGTCAGAATTGTAAGTGAGATGCGTTAACGTTTCATGGTTCTGATGATTTCTTTCGTATCTTTCGATACCCTGAACGATTCCGTGATTTTCTGCAATGATTTGTTGTAAGTGAAATCATCCAGTTTACAGTCTTTGAGAAAATCCATCGTCCTTTCAGGATATTTTACGAAAGCCACAGAAACAGCCCAGGCTACGCCCATCTTAAGATAGTATCCTTCATGTTCCGCTGTTTCCAGTTTTTCTAAAACAAGATTTATATGTTCATCATCCAGGAATTTCATAAGATTGACGACACCAAATCTTTTTTCATATTCTCCGGGTTGCTGAAGGCAATCGCATACGAAATTCCAGAAAGGTTCCTTTTCCGAGTCTTTGAGGTTTATAGATATCTGATCGCATAATGCCCAATTATCGATGTACGGGATGTATTTTTTGAGATAACGTATCTTTTCATCGATATCCATCTTCGTGTATGTGATAACAAATCCGTAAACGAGTTTTTCCTCATGGAATTCAGGAATAAATGTATCAAGGAACGTTATGCCCTCGGATTTCGCAATGGATTTGGAAATGGTTCTCAGAACAGGAGTTCTGACGCCGATTATATTCTGTGATCCCGGAATTAGCTTCTCCGAGAATTCCTTGTATTTCAGGTCCTGATTGGAAAGCAGCTCTTCTCTGAGATCCATATTTCATGTATGGAAAGCACCAATATATATGGCTCCTTTTCGATATTCCTGCATGGAATGTCAGATTAGAAGATGGAAAGAGGAGGACGCATCGCATCTTGCATCCATTATTTCCGATCCCAGGGTTCAAGAAGGGATAAGAGACGGCATTCCGAATCCGTACACCGAAGAGGATGCGTTGGAATACATCAGGAGCGTATCTAATGCTGACAGAAATCAGGTTTTTTCCTTTGCTATCACGGCGTACGGCAATGTAATCGGTTCAATAAGTGCGTTCAGATTAGACAACGTCAACAAATTCACCGCTGAATTAGGGTATTACCTGGCACCTTCCCAATGGAACAAGGGGTTGATGACACAGGCTGTAAATCAGCTATGCTCCTATGTTTTCAACAATTCGGATCTGAGGAGAATTACTGCAGAGGTGTTTTCCTTCAACCATGCATCATGCAGAGTATTGGAGAAATGCGGATTCCATCTCGACGGCATCCTGTACGATAATGTTTACAAAAACGGAATGATGTGTGATTCAGTAATCTACGGGATGACCAAGAAAGGATATGAGCACAGAATCATGAACAATTGGCATAATGATATGTTATGATCCCGGAGGAATCATGATAATAAGTGCCAGCAGACGAACGGATATTCCAGCATTTCATACGGAATGGTTCATGAACCGTATCGATGAAGGGTATGCACTTGTAAGAAACCCCTCTGTGGAAAATCTGGTATATCGTGTACCGTTGGATGTCAGATCATGCGATCTAATAGCATTCATAACCAAGAATCCCAAACCTATGATAGGAAATCTGGAACGATTGCAGGATGACGGATATAGAATGCATTTCCAGGTAACTATCAACCCTTACGGCAAAAAGTTGGAACAGAACGTTCCGGATCCGGATGAGGTATCTGGATCATTTAGAAAAGTCTCTGAAATCATCGGAAAGGACAGAATGATGTGGAGATACGATCCGATCATTTTCAGTGACATGTACGATATCGATTTCCATATCGGGAAGTTCGAATCATTGTGTTCATCCTTGGAAGGATATACAGAAAGGTGCTGTTTCAATTTCCTCGATTATTATAGCATGAATGCAGACAATCTCAGCGAATTCTCGTTTGTAAGGCATGATTCCGAATCAATAAGAGAATTTGTATCGTGTTTGGCAAAGATTGCTGAAAGATACAATATCTCTCTGATCCATTGTTCCGCTGAATTCGAAAATACAGGTGTGGTTAATGACGGGTGTCTTGGAAAGAATATGATGTCCCGTCTGAACATACCGTATGAGCTACCGTCGGTACCTGTCAGAAAAGGATGTAAATGTGTCAAAACCGTAGACATAGGAGAATATGATACATGCAATCATAACTGCAGATACTGTTATGCGAATTCATCGGACATACGGAAGAGATCCAATAAAATGTACGATGAAAAGTCACCTTTGATTTCCGGATACCTGAGAGATAATGACAGGGTTATTGACATATCCAGAAAATCAGTCAGAATAACTGATTTTATAAGCTAAGGCAAATGTCGAACCAAACAGGCATATATGCCCTTATTGATTTCAGCGTATGCAGATAAAGTCACTCCTCTGTAGTAGTGCATTCATGATGGGACTTGCAATTATTGTCTCTTTGATAACTAACTTCACCGGAGTTTTTCCAGAATCCCTTAATGCCGACATACGTGCGGATATCACGATTTTCTGTCTGGCAGTGATGCTTACAATTTCATTTTCAAGATTCCCGTACAAGAATCTGAATCCGATAGAACACAGTAAATCCGTATTGAGATCGATCATCCTCGGATTGATCGTTGCTTCTGTCGTTCCTCTTGCCGGATACTATCTGTTGAGCGGAACAGAGTGGGCTTCATATGCCAAAGGATTGGTATTCATAGCCGCAACACCTTTTGCAGCATCTGTTCCTCCACTGTCATTCATTCTCAGAGGGGACATGGAACATGCACTCAGATCCACAATAGTCGTCTATGTACTGGCTCTTCTCTGGATACCCTTCATAGTATGGATAACATTGGGTAAGACCGTGGACATGATGACTGTTGTAATTACAGTCGTTGAGATCATCGGTATACCTTTGATACTTTCAAGACTGTTCACGAAAGTGAAAATCAAGAAGGACACGATGGCAATCCTCCTGAATTGCATTATCTTCCTTCTCGTATGGCTTTCCGTCAGTTCGGCTAATTTCACATCAGCCGGAACTACAATCCTCATTGTGTTCCTCATAATAGCCGGTCTCAGAACGTTCTTCCTCGGAAACGTCGTAGAGTACACAGAGAAGAAGATGAACATCCATTGGAAACAGAGAGTTACAGACATCCTCATGACATCATACAAGAACAAGGGAATCGCACTTGCACTCTGTGCAGCAACACTCGGCCCTGAGATTCCGATGGCAATGGTTGCCATCGCTACATCCATTATCGTTGATGTTTGTTGGGTTGCATTCATGGACGGAGTTCTGTTCTCCAAGAAGAGAATGATAAGGGAACTGTCTGCAGAAGGAGAGGATGTCTCCGATTTAATCTGAGGTGAAACAATAGCGGAAGTAAAGGCGGTTAAACCGGGATGGTACAATGCATTCAGACCATGGACGTTACATGGTGCGATTGTTCCGGTATTGTTAGGCGGTACGTTTGCATTCCTTGAAGGTTCGGACCGTATACTTCCTTTCCTGGCAGCTTTGGTGGGAGGAATCCTGCTGCAGTCTGCTGCCAATCTCCTTAACACATACGGCGATTACAAGACCGGATTGGATACCGTAGAGAATCACACACGTTCTCCGGAATTGGTTACAGGTGCACTCCGTCCAAAGGATGTATTTATCGTAGGGTTGGTATGTCTCGGAGTGACTGCACTTCTCGGAATATATATGATCTGGGAATGCGGATGGGCTATTCTGCCATTCGGTCTTGCAGGTCTTGCAGGTGCCGGGCTGTATACAGTCGGACTGTCATACAAGTATCTGGGTCTCGGACAGTTGTCTGTATTCATTATGATGGGTATCCTAATGCCGATGGGTACCTATGTACTGATGACCGATCATGCATCATTGGATCTTCTTCTTTGCAGTATTCCCAATGCATTGATGATTACAGCTGTTCTCGGCGGAAATGAGCTGAGAGATTTTGATTCGGATTTAGAAGGCGGAGTACGTACATTCTCAGGAAGGCTCGGATACGGAAAGGCAATGAAACTTTACCTTTTCATGATCACCGCACCATATGTTATAGTTCCTGTATTGATCGTTTTAGGAATACTTCCGATAACTTCGTTACTTGTATTCCTTTCATTGTACCAGTGGCATAAAACATATTATAATACCAAGACTGCACGTACTGATAAGAAGTCGGGATTCATGCTCGTCCCGTTTGCATTCAAGCAGAACTGGGTATTCGGTCTGTTGTTGATAGTAAGCATTATAATATGGGCATTCATCCATTGAAACAGAGGTATTCCTATGTCAGAAGAACTTAAAGGCAATCAGTTTGAAGGAAAAGAGACGTATGTAAAGGACGTTTTTGATGAGATTGCCGAATATTACGACAAAATGAATGAAATTATGTCAATTGGCATGGTAAAAGGATGGCATAAATTCATGTTCAAGAAGGCAGGGGATATCACAGGATTCAAAGTCTGTGACATAGGTTGCGGAACCGGAGAGCTGTCATTCATGGCTGCCGAGAGAGTCGGACCTACAGGAGAGGTTATCGGAATCGATCTCACTCCCGCAATGCTTAGGATGGCAGAGAAGAAGATGGCATCTTTGGAATTGCCTGTAAAGGTGGATTTCCGTGAAGGGGATGCGTTGGACCTTCAGATAGAGGATAATACATTTGACCTAGTAACATCAGGATATATGCTCAGGAATGTGACCGATATCAGGCAGGCCATATCCGAGATGTATCGTGTTTTGAAGCCTGGAGCTGTAATCGCAGTGGCAGAACTGTCCAAACCTAAGAACCGTATTGTTCGCTGGGGACACAAGATCTATCTGAAGAAAATAATCCCTATATGGGGAAGAAAGTACGACAAGGGAAAGTTGATTGACGGTAAACAGCCCGCATATGATTGGCTTACCTCATCACTCGAAGGGTTCCCCCACGGAAATGATATGGTGGCTATATTCAAGGATGTAGGATTCAAAGAGATGAAATTCTACAGTAAGAGTATGGGTGCAGTCAACATCTACGTCGGAAGAAAGTAAGATCTCTTATAACACTACTGAGAGGTAGACGTACATTATCATCAACGTAACCAATGATATAGGTACGCCTATCTTCAGATATTTCCAGAAATCGATTTTAATGGATTCTTTTTCCGCCTCCTCCGAGACTATGACATTGGCGGCTGCACCGATCATAGTCATATTGCCTGCAAGGGTGGATGATGCGGCAAGAACCAACCACAGTGCAACATCGGGCTGTATGAGTTCTCCGATCAGTATCACGCTGGGGACATTGCTGACAAGATTCGAAACCAGCGTTGAAAATACCGTAAGTTCAAGGATGGACGGCATTCCGTCCTCAAGTCCGGGGAACATATCTGCAATCAGATCCAACAGCCCGGAAGATATTACTCCGGACATGATTGTAAACAATCCGATGAAAAATACCAAAACTCCCCAGTCTATGCGTTTTAACCCATATTTAACGGAATCCAATCCCTTGGTGGATACGATTATGAAAGACAGCAGTCCTCCTGTTATGGCGATGGCGGAAATGGATATTCCGAGGAAAGACGATGCGGAGAACAGGACAATCATCAGCATCAATATTGCCACGACCAACGGCAATCTTACATTGTCCTTTTCTGCATAGTGTTCGACGCATCCGGGAGTAATCTGCAGATCTTTTCTGAACAATACAGTCATCATAAAATATGCAACAATGAGGCATATAACTGCCAACGGTGCGAGATATTGGGAGAATTCCAGGAAACCTATGTCCATCTCTGTTGCGATGTATGCGTTCTGAGGATTGCCAACTACGGTAGCTACGCTTCCTATGTTGGCGGAAATGAATATCCCAAGTATGTACGGGAGAGGATTGGTATTCAGTCTACGGCAGCATTTGATAACTGTGGGTGTAAGCAGAAGGACGACCGCATCGTTAAGGACAAGTGCGGACAGAACTGCAGACAGTATCATAGTCATCAGAAGAAGTGTTTTACCATCCTTACTTCTGGAGATGATGGAGTTCGCTGCAATATCAAAGAATCCGCAGATTTCCAATGATGCGACCACAAGCATCATTCCTAACAGCAAAATGAGGACGTCATAGTTCTGGGATTCCAGAGCATCATTGACGGATACGATACCGAAAATAATCAGCAATACTGCACCGATTACGGTTGCGGCCCACATACTTATGCGGATTCCCGGGAGTCTTCTGACTGACAGCAGAAAATATGTGATCAGAAAGATCACGGCGGTGATAATCAACTCCCAATCCATGAACCGAGGCCTCGGATGTGTCTGTCATTGGTAACTAAAAGATATGGTTTTTGTCTGTTCCATTTCTTTTTGTAAAACCCGCTGTGCGTTCAATCACATGTTATTCTATGATTCTGGTTCAATATATGGCAGTCCAGTCTGAACAACATCAGCAGAGCCTTTTATACGAGTTTCATATCTCTTACATTTATGTCCCTGGTTATTCATAATACCCTCACAGGAAAGAAAGAGAATTTCAAACCAATCGAAGAAGGCAAAGTCAAGATGTATGTCTGCGGAGTCACAGTGTACGATGATATACACATGGGTCACGCAAGGAGTATGATCGTCTTCGATATGGTGGCAAGATACCTCAGGTATTGTGGTTACGATGTCACACATGTAACAAACTTCACAGATGTGGACGATAAGATCATTATCCGTGCAGAGGAGAGGGGAATAGAACCTCTGCAACTTTCTTCACAGTACATCGACAAGTACTTTGAGGATACGGAGAAACTGGGACTCAGACGTGCCGATATCTATCCGAAGGCGTCTGAAAGCATCGGGGACATTATCGCAATGGTTCAGGAGATCATTGACAACGGATTCGCATATCCCACATCCGACGGAAGTGTTTACTTCTCCGTTGACAAAGTTGAGAACTACGGAAGGCTCACCAACCAGAAATTGGAGAACATGAGCAACCAGGGAAGGCAGGTTCTCAATGACGAGGAAAAGAAGAATCCTATGGACTTCGCAGTATGGAAAGCAGCCAAGGAAGGCGAGATCGCATGGGATTCACCATGGGGAAAAGGCCGTCCCGGTTGGCACATCGAATGTTCGGCAATGATCCGCCGTCATCTCGGAGAGGCAATAGACATCCACGGAGGAGGTAACGATCTTATCTTCCCCCATCATGAGAACGAGATTCTTCAGACCGAGGCATGTACAGGAAATCCGTTATCCAACTATTGGATGCACAACGGAATGCTTCAGGTCAAAGGAGTCGGAATGAGCAAAGAAGAGAAGATGTCCAAATCACTGGGCAATTTCTTCAGAGTGGAGGATGTCGCGGCAAAGTTCGACAAACAGACAATCAGATTCTACTTCCTTAATACACATTACAGGAGCCCTCTCGTATATGGTGAGGACCTGTTGGAAGAGGCATCTGTCGCACTGAAGAGACTTTGGAACAACTACAGGGAATTGGAATCCTATGCAAAGAATGCATCCGGTGAGGATGATGCATCTGCATTTATTGAAGAGTGTGATGCAAAGTTCACTGAGAGTATGGATGACGATTTCAACACACGTGATGCAATCGAGGTTCTCTTCTCATTGGCAAGGACAACCAACCGTATGATGTCTGAGAAGACTCTTTCAAAGAAGGGTGCAGAGGACATCATCGCACTGCTTAGAAAGTTCGATGATGTGTTGGGAATCTATCCTGAGGAGGAAGATACCGATGATTCCCTTGATGCCGTCATGGGAATACTTATCGACATCCGTGGTGAGCTCCGTAAACGTAAGGCATACGATCTTGCGGACATGATTCGTGACAGACTTACCGAAGCAGGCATCAAATTGGAGGATTCCTCAGAGGGTGCCAAATGGAAGAAGATCTGATTCTGAAAAAGGCAGATCTGATTCTAAGTAACGGAATCAAACTCAGGGAAGGTTTCGACCTTCCTGTAAAATATTCTATTTCTACAGCGGGCCCCAGTGTCGGGAAGAGGAACATTATCATTGAGTCCGGAGAGTTCTCAGTCAAAGTTCCTGTGGTAGAAGAAAGTGATTTTGAACTGATTCATAACAAATCATCGTTATCTGTCTGTCATTGTAACAGGCCTTTTCTTGATGATGTGCGTCTGCAGAATGTAAGGTTCCATGCGCCGAAGCAGGCATTCTTCAACATTAGCCAGAACTGTAAGATGGGGTGTAGATTCTGTTCAACTACGATTATGGGACGTTCGGATTACCCTACTCCTGAAAGGATTGCGGATATGATCAGAGAACCTGTAGTCAAAGGTGAGGTAAAATCTGTATCTTTCACAGGTTCAATAAACAGAGATGTTCAGCAGTCTGTGGATGAACTTACGTCATTCATACGTGAAATACATTCCAATTATCCAGAATTACCGATAGGTGTGGAATGTTATGTTGAATCAGAGTCGCAGATAATACAATTGAAAGAATCCGGAGCATCCGAGATCAAGATCAATATTGAGTGTGCAACGTCTGAAATTATGCAGATAATGTGTCCGAAAAAAGATCATAACTTGGTTATAAGTATGCTTGAAAAAGCGGTTTCGATTTTTGGAAAAGGAAAGGTATGCTCCAATCTGATATACGGCTTGGGTGAGTCCGATAAGGATCTCTTCGATGTGTTGGATATGTTGTCATCGAAGGGTGTGATGACCAATCTGCGTGCCGTCAGAATGAATGATTCTGTTTCGGAAATGTTGAAAAGTTCATTCAAAAAGATTCCTGTTAACACATCCGAAAGAGCAGTCAGTCTCCTCAGATATCAGGAAAAAATCTTTACAAAATACAATCTGGATCCGAATACGATGGATACAATGTGCTTCCCGTGCGGATGCTGCGATCTTATTCCGTTCTTTCTTTCATAACTGAATGGATGTGTTGAGACAGCTGACAACTCTTGCATCTTTTACCCAACGTGGGTTCTCCGCATTCACATTTGTTCAGAGTTGCCGGTTTGTAATGTTCGGTAAGCATAGGGTACATCTGATCATATGACGAGAGGATACTGAACTTCGATCCCGGAGATCTCGATTCCAACATATCTACAATGTCCCTGTATTGATTCCTGAGTGCTTCTGCCCAATATGGGCACTCGCCGTCATAGTACGGGAGCCCGGAAACGATGGCATACAGCAGGGATTCTTTTTCAGGTATTGTTCTGAGAGGCAGTATGCGCGGGACCAGGCCTGGCTGAATCTTCTTATGCGGGCCGAGTCTTGCCAATCTTTCTATATCTCCGCGGGTGAAATTCATCATGATAGATTGAGCCATGTCATCAAGGTTATGTCCGGTTGCAAGGTATTTTGCACCGATCTCAGTAGCAACGTCGTTCATGCATTTCCGTCTGAAAACACCGCAGTATGTACATGGGCTGTTCTCTCCTGACAAGGGTGCAACTTCATCCATAGTCAGATCTACAGTTTCCTTGAAAGAACGGATGTGCATTGGAATATCATGTTCTTCACAGTATTTCCTGGCACGTTCCACACTCGGGGGGCGGTATCCGTCAATTCCCTCATCCACTGTGATACAGTGTATCTCCACATCCTTACGTTTCTTGAACGTCTCATTCATGATGTGTAATGTAACCATACTGTCCTTTCCGCCGGATACGGCAACGCCTATGGTGGTAGGTTCGGTAATTGTGACCTGTCTTCTGATTTCACGTTTCACCCTCTTCTCAACATTTTTCATGAAATGGTCTGCACAGAGGTGTGAACCGTTGTATTTGATGAAAGTAACGGCTTTGTTACCGCAAAGGTCACATTTCATAGGATTTCCTCCAATATCTCTACAATTTTGTCTGCCAGCACCCTTGACGGAATGTCAGGCACGGAGATCATGGATGTCGGAGCCTTGGAATCATCACCGTATATCTTTACAATTTTGATTAGTCCGTTCTTTTCCAAATCTTTGATGTATGTAAAGTACTGGGTATGTTTCCTGGCAGGATAATCGTATTCCTCACAGGCGATTGCATAGGTTTTCTCGCTTGCTTCTATAGTTATGTAAGGTTTGTTCCTTATAGACCTAGATATCGCTAGAAGAGTAAGAAGGCGGTTAGCATCCAATGATTGTAATTTTGTTTCCGTGACAACAGAATAGATCATGGCCTTAGCCGCTCTGACGTCTTCTGCATCGATGTGACCCAGGTCCTTTGATTCAGCTATCCTAGCGGTCTTATCCAAAAGATCTATTGCAAACCTTGCATCTCCGTATTCACAGGATGCATCTGCTAACAGATCGAGTATGCCGTCATCATATGTTCCTTCTTTCAGACATTCTTCAGCTCTCGATTGAAGGATGGATCTTATCTCATCACGGTCATAGGGTCTGAATCTTACAGTATTGCTCCTTTTGAAAGAGGACAGTGAAGCTTCATCCAATCTGTCCAAAACATATTCCTGAGAAATCAGAATCATCGAGACTGAAAGTTTGTTTCCTGAAGAATCTTCATTAAATCTTGAGAGCTGGTAGATCAGGTCGCCTATTCCCTTTTTGAACAGTACGTCCACTTCATCAAGGATAATTACGAATCTTTTCTTGCTCTTGGATATGGAGGCTCTGAATGTCCTCATCATCTCTGCGGTCGAGAATCCTCTGTCCGGGAATCCCGGGTCGAAATGTCTGACTAACTGCAACAGTATGCTGGATTCAGTATTCTTCTGTCTGCAGTTTACAAGAACATAATCCATCGGGATGTTGTTCTTGGCACAATATTCCATCATGTCGCTGCAGAATCTCTTGGCAGTAGCTGTCTTTCCGCTTCCGACGTTTCCTGTAAGGAAAGCAGTTTCCGACATTCCTGATTCAACCACAGGTCTGAAGAGCATGGTCAGTTCGCCCATCTGTGATTCTCTGTGTACCAGAACCTTCGGTACATAGTCGAATGAGAATTTCGACTGATCCTTGATGATGATGGACGACTTACCGAACATTTCAATCAAACTCTGCTGTATCTGATCAATCCAGAACAGGGGATGACTTCTATGCCCTCCTTCTGCCAGACGTCGGCAATGAGATTGATTCCCAGGGAATCTGAAGACATGTGTCCTGATACGATGACATTCATGTGATGTTTCTTCGCTTCATCGATGTGGGATTCGGGGAAGTGCATTCCGACAACCGTACTGATTCCTGCAGCCGCCATCTTCTCATAGATTTCCTTAGGTCCGGAGGTTCCGCCGGTCATCTTGACGGCAATTTTTCCGCAATGTCTTGTTTTTGACCCTGCAATAATCTTGGGCGGGGAATTCATTTTCGCGGACATTCTAAATTCAGGGATTTTCATGAGATGATCGATTATATCTCCTACATAGGTCATGTTATTTTCTTCGAATTCATTCTCCAGGAATTTCTGAACACAATTGTCTGCGGGAGAATGGATATTCATGATCGGGATGTTGAGCAGTTTGGCAGCATCCACAGCCTGGTTGTAGTTGGCAGGCAAAACTGCACGAAGAACCTCATTCATTCTGGGTTCCAGTAGAGATTCGCATGTGGTTATTGGGATGCCAAGGCTGCTGTACATATGGGTCTGAAGCCACATAACTTCGGGAAAAGGAGTCCTTGCCAAACCCAGTGGATGGTGTCCGACGATTGCGGTTACATCAGTGCCCTTTTCTCTGAGTCTGTCTGCCAAAAGTACTTCGCCGGTATCGATGTCGATTCCCCACATGAGTTTGGATACTTCGATATCGCCGTCTCCCCATGAGAACCTGGAATCAGCATAGGGATTCCACAGTCTTTCTGTATCGAATAACTCTTTTTCATCCGAGCTCAGCTTGTCATATTTTTCCTTGGCATCCTTCAGAACTTTCTCCACTTCTTCTTTGGGACGGGGATCATTCTTCATGCCAGTTTCAATCGCAAGTTTGTAGGCTTCGGACAATTTCATATTGTAAGATATGCATTTTTCATTCATAACGTTTTCATGAAAGCGTCAGTTTGTTGTATGCCACTTATCTCAGGCACTGGATTTTTCAATTCGAAAGTATTTATTTTCAATCATTGGAATTCAGTTGGATGAATATAAACAATAAGTGATTTTTTGGTTCCTACTAAATTTTTGGTTATATTTTACGCATTCTTTGGTCAGTTTTAATAAGAATGAAAACAATTCAAACTCCGAGGAATAATAATGGCAATCCCCGCAGCAGTATTGGATTTGTTCAAGCGCCCTGACACAACAAAGATTCTTGTTACAGCAGGAAAGGACGGACAGCCCCACGCAATCGTCTGTGGAAGCATCTTTGTAATCGATGAGAACACACTCGGAGTAGGTCAGGTCCTTATGAAGACGGCAGCAGCCTACATGAGCGAGAACTCAAAGGTAGCATTGGAAGTAATTGACGGAAAGTCAGCATACGAAGTCCGTGGAACAGTCGGCGGACGTATCGACAGCGGACCTGTACTCGACGGCCTTAACGCAAACCTCGAAAAGATCGGACTCAAGGCATCAGCAGTCTGGACTTTCGACATCAAAGAGACCTACGATGAGTCCGCAGGACCCAACGCAGGAAACAAGATGGCATAAACTCACAAGGGAGATTCAATCTCCCTTTCACATCATATCCTATTTCTAAAATACAGGTTCCACGTTGTCGTATCGATGTGGTATGACAAAGTGCACATGAGGCTCTTTTTCTACGGAGGAGCGATGCTTTTCATCGTAGGTTTGGGGCTGTGGATGTCCGTGAATGCGATATTCGGCGTTACAGTCATGTGTATCGGAACCGCTCTTCTGATCATAGGATTCTATGGACTGAGGTTCAATCTCATGGTAGAAACTAATATGAGGCGCAAGCAGGAGAGAATAAAGCGTAACAGAGAACTTCTGAAGGAACAGCAGGAAAAGAAGAAAGAGGAGTGAACCTCATTCTTCAGAACATACTGCGTCTGTTGTTTTTCGGAGGTGCATATTTCTTAAAACAGTCTCTGCAATAGACAGGTTTACCCTGAACGGGTTTGAACGGTACCTCGCATTCTACTCCGCATTCGTCACATGTGACTTTTATGAATTCCTTGGGTTTAGAAGGACGTCTGTCCCTTGAACCGTAATCCCTTCCGTATGCCATAATCTGTAATCTGTTTATT
>SUSX01000016.1 GCA_015063195.1 Thermoplasmata archaeon
AGATTCGTCCATAATCAATCCTCATTTACGTGAATCCATGAGTTCTTTCGCTCTTGTATAGTTGTAATCCGCAAGTTCCATGGTTGCCCATCCGTCTTCCAGGATTTCCACACGAAGGTCGTACTTCTTTGCAAAATTATGAACGTTATCATCAAAGTTCAGTTGATCGCCCTGTCCTGTCTGCACTTTCAACACAGTCATGTATCCCGCCATGTCCAACAGTATCTTCATGATCTCGGAGTTGGAAGTGTCTATTCCGTTGAACAGTTCCATTGCTGACAGGAATCCTTCAAAGTTAGCGGCCATTGCCGGAGTGAAATACAGTTTTCCTGCATGTGTCTTCAGCAGTTTCAGATAGTTGTCTGTTCCGCCCAATGGTATGCATATGCAGTCGTCGCAAAGAGTGCCATCTTTGTTATGGAATAAGGTTACAGGTATCGGAACCATTTCCTTGGCCCAATCTTCGATATGGTCCAACGCTCTGCCGCATCTTCCGTAGTATAGCAGTAAGGTATCGACGCGATCCTTCATCATGACTATCTGGTTGGACACTTCGAATTTGAGCATGTCTATGTCCTCATGAAGTCCCATGAACATGACCCAGATATACACTGTATAAACGTCGCTGTCAAAACGTCCTGAATAGAAATCCAGTTGGGATATCTTGGTATATTCTACGTTGTGCTGCCTGAGTTTAGGAATAATGGTGTCCAGAAAGGGAGTCTGAACGAGAAAGATTCTCTTTTCCTCCGGATCGTGTTTGAGGTTGTATATTGCTTCATCCTCAAGCATAGGACAGACAATCATGCCCAATCTTCTAGTCATAATCTTTCATCGATATTTCAATAGTTAAATAGGGCAGTATCTCGAAAAGTACCGTCAGAAAAAGACATATCCAGTTAAACACATCTGTGTGTAATGGATGATTGCTCTGCCCGCAGGGAGGAACTGGAGACTGTCAATAAAACCATTGACACATATCTGGCAATTTTCGGAAACAGATGGAATCTGCTGATACTCTATGAACTGTTCAACGGACCCAAGAGATTCAATGAGTTGAAACGTTCATTAGAACCCATATCCCAAACTGTTTTGGTCAGACATCTGAAAGTTCTGTTGGCGTATGGAGTCATAGAAAGAAAGGAACTGAAAGGTACTGTTATAGGCGTAATATACTGTCTGTCCGAAGTAGGGTACAGGGCGACTCCGGCTATGATATCCACATACGGTTGGATTAACGAATTGAAAGATAAAATGTAATCCGCGAGCAGACGGGGAATCTTCCGTCTGCAGCGGATTCATTCCTCGCAGGTTTCTATTCTGTCGAGTTTCTTTTCGAGAATGGAGATGTCTTGAACGGTTACGCCTTCGGGACACTCCAAGTCATCGAGTTTTCCTACCCAATACACGACAACTCCGGGTCCGAAGATGTTGGTGTAGGGTATGAGCTGTTTACGGGAATTGTATTTGAATTCGGTATTGTCTCCGAACGAGGCCTTACTCTCTATCCAATAAATCTTCTTGCCTTCGAAGAGCATGGGTTCATCGAGGAGCGCATCAGGCGTCTTCTCATATTCACCTCTGAGGTCGTTTTCTGTTCTGTACCCGATTCCCTGGTCATTGAGCCAGTTCTGTAAAAGTGTCTCTCCCCATATTCCTCTCAGCCTCTGTTCCTCATTACCTTCCGGTGAGTATACAGGGTCATTGGCAATGACTTCCTTGAGTTCATCTGCCACTTCTTTCCTGAGGAGGTCTGGGTCTGCTACGTATCCCCAGAATTCCTTCTTACTTGCCCCGTCTTCGAGGAATATGAACATTGCGGTAAGAATAGGGGGGAAGTTCCATTTCATGGCAATGTCCATCATGGATTTGCCCTTTTTCCATTCCTTGAGCATCCTGCCGGTATTCTGTTTTACGACATAGAATCTCTTTTTAACATCTCTGCTGGTTTTCTGTGTAAAGAGGGTCTTTACGAAACGTTCCTCATATCCTTCTTCGATGAGTCTGTTGATGTCTCCGAAACTTCTGAGACGGTTGTAAACGGATTTGTATTCCTGATAGTCCATTCTAATTACCTTAGAGTTTTTTGATGAGGTCATCAACTGCCGAGAGTACGACATCTCTTACCTGGTTGGTCGGAGGACAGTATGCGTTTTCCGATCTGATGGCGAAGTCTTCGGCAGTGACTCCCTCTATGATAGCAGATGTAAGCCAGTTTATGCGTCCTGTAACCTCTTCTTCGGAGAGGATCTGTGCACCTATTATTCTGTGGCTGCATTTGTCCGCAATAATCTTGACTGTAAGCTCTTTTCCGCCGGGGTAGTATCTGGCTCTGGTCAGTCCTGTGGCTTTACCGGATACGATTTCCAATCCGTACCATGATGCAAGTCCTTCAGACATTCCTGTTCCTGCAATCTGAAGATCTCCTATTGCACTGACCCACGGGCTGGCTACCGGGCCGCTTACGGATTTGAATCCGACAGCATTCTTTCCTGCGACCAGTCCCTGTTTGACAGCAGAGGATCCGAGCTGACTCATGGTTGCTCCGGATGTTACTGCCGACTGGCATTGCACTACATCTCCTGCAAGGAAGATGTTACTGCAGAGTCTTCCTCTCTTGTATGCCTGCATGGTTGGTGCTGTTATGACTGCACCCAACTGTCCGATGTCAAGTTCAAGCATTTTAGGGATTGCGAGGTTAGCACGGACGCCGGTGGCGAAGATGACCATTTCACACGGATATTCGGTATCTCCTGTGGTAACGCCTTCTACCTTCTCAGTTCCGTTGACTTTCTTGAGAGGAGCATTCATGACGAATTTGACGCCCTTTTCTTCCAGATATTTCTGAATCGGTGCTGCCATATCGGAATCAGCGATACGGGGGATAACCTGGCTCATCATTTCGATAACAGTCACCTCCTTTCCGATGTTAATGAGGGAGAGTGCTGTCTCCAAACCTATGACTCCTGCACCTGCGATAACGACACGTTTCACATCTTTGAGTGCAGATTCAATTGCCTTTCCGTCGTTGATTGTCTTGATTCCGAAGACATTCTGGAGATCTTTACCTTCTACCGGTGGTATGAAAACTGAGCTTCCTGTAGCTATGATGAGTGAATCGTACTGGAAAACATCGCCGTTCTCAGTGGTAACGGTTCTTTCGGAATCGTTGACTTCTGTAACCTTTGTACGAGTGTTTACGTTGATTCCTCTGTTTTTTGAGTAAAAGTCAGCATCATGCATCACGATATCTTCCCATTTGGCTTTGCCTTCCAAAGCCCAAGGTATGACGCACGGTGAATACGCTATATGTTCGTCTTCGGTGAAAACTGTAACTTCTGCGCTTGGATCCGCCCTTTTTGCTTCAGAGGCAGCAGTCATACCTGCTGCACCGGAACCTATAACGATTACTCTAACCATTGCTATCAACCTCCTGATTGAAAGAGCCAATATATAAGTTTGTGAAGTTTTGTGGGCAAATGATTTATTGACTGCGTGCTTACGAGTACTAGGATTTCATATGAAAGAGAAAAGGTCGCCATCGGAACTGGAGGCAATCTGGAGAGAGAAAGACATGTCCAACGGGAACGTCGTTGACGCTCTCGTGGTTATCATGCGTACCAACGGGTGCGTCTGGGCCAAAACAGGAGGATGTACTATGTGCGGATACAAGACCGCATCTTTGTCCAATGTCTCTGAAGAGGATTTGATGAAACAGTTGGATCAGGTAAGTTCCAGATACAAAGGCGAACCCTTTGTGAAAATCTACACTTCAGGAAGTTTCCTCGATGAGAACGAGATTCCGGTCTCCGTGAGGAACAGGGTGTTCGAGATGTTCGGTTCTTGCGAAAGACTTCTCTTCGAAAGCCGTCCCGAGTTCATAACAAAGGATGTTCTGGATACATGTCCGAGAAATGTTACTATCGCTCTCGGTACTGAGTCGTCGGACGAGGAGATCCTGTCTGTCAGTATAAGGAAAGGTTTCACTGCCGAGGACAGCAGACGTGCTGGAACACTCATAAAAGAGAACGGTCTGTCTGTCAGGACGTATCTGTTGCTAAAACCGTTGTTCGTGCAGGAGAAAAGGGCCATAGACAGTGCAGTCGAATCCGTCATGTTTGCAGCTCCTTTTTCGGATGAGATATCCATAAATCCTCTTAATGTGCAAAAGGGCACGTATGTAGAAAGGATGTGGAAGAGAGGGGAATTCAGATCGCCCTGGATTTGGTCTCTCATAGAGGTCATGAAAAAGTGTCATGGAAAGGTGGGCTGCAGGATCATGTCTTCCCCTTCGGGCGGAGGATCGCAGAGAGGGGTTCACAACTGCGGTAAATGTGACCGTGCTGCATTGGATGCAGTAGACAGATACTCTTTCACACAGGATTTGAAGGATCTAAATGTCACATGCGACTGTTTGAAATCATGGAAAACGTATATGGAATCCGAAATGACATTAGGCACGGTTTCTGACCTGGACCGTGGATTAAACAATGATCTGGCTATTAGGTGAATCAGATGAAGGAATTCGACATTAAGAAGGGATGGTACAGCAAGGTTGAGGGGGAACTTCTCCCAGAGCTCATGAAGAGTAATTTTGGCAACGTTGCTCAGGAAGGGGATGTGTATGTGTCAAGTTTCGGAGTTCTTGCACGCATCGAAGTTAAGATACTCTCAAAGACGCAGATGGCAGTCGATACCGTTAATGCAGAGGGTAATTTCGATGACGCAATGATTCTCGACAGCAAGAGAGCCCTCAACAAATTCATGGAACAGGCAACAGGTTTCGATGCCAAAGCACGTATGAAACGTGAGCAGAAGAAGGCCAAGGAAGGCAAGATCTGAACCTTCCCGAAACCCTTTTTCTTTTTATTGTCGCGTATATATAGGCGACACGATACTATTATATATGAGATAGGTCTACCCTTTTTTTAGATTAAACACTAGACGTACGACCAGACGTATCGGGCAATGCGGTTGCATCCCATGTTCATGCTCATGTCGATTCTTATCGAGATGAATACGGCGTCACGGTCGTTCTGTTAAGTCGTGAGTAATCGACTAGGCGAGATTAGCGAAGACACTCTCGCAGGATGTGAAATATGTCACAGAAGAGACGTCCTAAGAGGGGATCACGCGCATATGGCCCACGTAAGAGGGCACAGTCGCAGACCCCAAGGCTGGATTCTTGGCCCGAAATCACCGGTGCACCCAAGATCCAGGGATTTGCCGGATACAAAGCCGGTATGACACACGCTTTCGTTGTAGACAAGCGTGTTAAGAGCACAACATCGGGAATGGAACTTCAGGTACCCGTTACAGTAGTCGAAGTGCCCCCGATGAAGATAGCAGCTGTAAGATTCTACGAGAACACAATTTACGGACTCAAGACAGCAGGAGAAGTCTGGGCACAGGACCTTGAACCCCTGCTCTCAAAGCGCCTTTCTGTTCCCAAGAACCACGACGAGGCTTCATTTGCAAAATACGACGGCGTTGACATCGAAGATGTCCGTGTCATTGCATACACACAGCCCAAACTCGTAAAGGGAGTCCCCAAGAAGGTTCCTGACATCATGGAACTCAGGATTGGAGGCGGAAGTGTAGACGAGAGGGTCCAGTACGCAAAGTCAATCCTCGGAACAGAGGTCGGAATCAACGACTTCGCAGTCGAGGGAGCATTCATTGATGTTGTCGCAGTCACCAAAGGAAAGGGATTCCAGGGAGTCACCAAGCGTTTCGGAGTTAAGTTGCTCTCACACAAGAACAGCAAACACCGCCGCGGAATCGGTAACCTTGGTCCTAAGAGACCCGGATACGTCAGGGGAACAGTTCCCGGATCCGGACAGTTGGGATACCACCAGAGGACTGAATTCAACAAACAGCTCATGAAGATCGGAACAGAGGGAGCCGAAATCACCCCTAAGGGCGGATTCCTCAACTACGGAGATGTCAGTGGCGCATACGTTCTTGTTCACGGATCCGTCCCCGGACCCGCAAAGAGGCTCGTAAGGTTCAGAGACCCCACAAGAGCACCCAAGAAGAGCACAGAAGCAGCAGACATCACATACATCTCCACAGAGTCAAAGCAGGGGGCATAAGTAGATGGCACAGACAAACGTCTATTCAGTTAAGGGAGAAGTCGCAGGTAAAGTCGATGTTCCCGCAGTATTCAGCACCCCTTACAGGCCTGATGTCATTAAGAAGGCAGTTCTTGCAGCAGCTGCCAACAAGAGGCAGCCCTACGGACCCGCAAAGGGAGCCGGTATGAGGCACTCCGTCAGCACATGGGGAAAAGGCCGTGGAGTTGCACGTGTTCAGCGTATCGCAGCAGGAAGGAAAGCAACAGAGTCACCCAACAACGTTTCAGGACGCAGGGCACACCCTCCAGTACCTGAGAAGATTTGGGACATGAAGGTCAACCAGAAAGAGCGCGCACTCGCACGCAAGTCAGCACTCGCAGCAACCGGATGTGCAGACTGTGTCAAAGCACGCGGTCACCAGTTTGACGATGCAGTCACATTCCCTGTTGTCGTTTCCGATGAAGTTCAGACAATTGCAACAACCGCAGAAGTTTCAGCACTCCTTGAAAAGATCGGACTCGGATACGATCTCGATCGTGCAAAGTTCGGACGCAAGATCCGTGCAGGTAAGGGAAAGATGAGGAACAGAAGGTACAGAACACCCGTTTCAGTTCTTATCGTCGTCGCAGAGAGGGAAGTCCCCATCTTCAAGAGCGCAGCAAACCTCCCCGGAGTTCAGATTGAGGCAGTCTCCAACCTTTCAGCTTCAATCCTCGCACCTGGAGGAGACGCAGGAAGGCTCACAGTTTACACAGAGTCTGCATTCGCAAAGATCGGAGAGTGGTAAACATGAAGCAGAGCGATATTCTCATCAGGCCTTACGTATCTGAGAAGGCAATGAACCAGCTTTCTGGAACACCCACTCAGAACTTTAAGGACGGAAACAAGATCCAGTTCATCGTCCACAGGGACGCAGACAAGGACCAGATTAAGGCAGTCTTCGAAGAGCGCTTCGAAGTCAAGGTCGAGAAAGTCTGGACCAGGATTCAGAAAGACGGAAAGCACGCAATCATCAAACTCGCAGACGGCTACTCAGCAGAGGATGTCGGAATGAGAGTCGGAGTATTCTGAAGGTGAGTGATTATGGGTAAGAGATTAATTACACAGAGGAGAGGACGCGGAGGTTCACAGTACCGCTCCCCCAGTCACAGGCACGTTGACGATGTCAAGTTGCCTCTCAAATCACTGAAGGAAGGAGTCGTTGTAGACCTCATCCACGCACCAGGAAGGACATGTCCCCTTTCCGTTATCGATTTCGAAGGTCAGATTGACTACCAGCTCGCAGCTGAAGGAATTAAGGTCGGTCAGAAGATCGATGTTTCCGAAGGTAAGGTCGCAGCAGGTAACATCATGACACTCGCACAGATTCCTGAAGGAACACCTATCCACAACATCGAAGGTATTCCCGGAGATGGAGGAAAGTACGTCAAGACAGCAGGATCCTCAGCAACACTTGTCAGCAGGGGAGCAAAGGTTGTTGTCGAGATGCCCTCAGGAGCACTCAAGGAGTTCAACCCCGAATGCCGTGCCGCAGTAGGTATCATCGCAGGAGGAGGAAGGACAGACAAACCCTTGGCAAAATCAGGAAAGAAATACCACACACTCCAGTCCAGGTCAAAGGCTTACTTCAAGGTCAGCGGAGTTTCAATGAACGCTGTTGATCACCCCCACGGAGGAGGAAGCCACAGGCACGTTGGAGGACCCAGCACAATCGGCAGGAACGCATGGCCCGGTCAGAAGGTCGGACGTCTGTCCCCGCAGAAGAAGGCAACTAAGAAGAGGAAGTGAACTACATGGCAAAATCAAAGATAATTGCAGGTTCCGCAAAAGCCTCAAGGAGAAAATCCAGAAAGAAGGCATCCGCAATCCAGGCAAGGAGGAAGAAGGAGTTCCTCTACCGCGGTTTAACCATGGAAGAGCTTCTCGCAATGTCCTTCGACGAGGTATTGGAACTTTTGCCGTCAAGATCAAGGAGAACATACCTCCGTGGTCTCAACTACGAACAGCAGTTGTGCTTTGACAACATCGTTGCAGCACAGCCCGGAGAGGTCGTCAGGACACACCGCAGGGACCTCCCCATCATCCCCCAGTTCGTTGGAAAGACGGTCAGCGTATACAATGGAAAAGAATTCAAAGAGTTCGAGATCAAACCCGAAATGATCGGATGCTTCATTGGAGAATTCGTCTTGACGAGGAAAGCACCTCAGCACTCCGGACCTGGAGTAGGTGCAACAAGATCATCGAAATTCATGCCGTTGAAGTGAGGTGTTGAAGAATGCACGGATATACAAGAACAGCAGACCCAGACACTTCCGCAAAAGCACTTGGAAAGGAATTGCCTATTTCTCCCAAGTTCTCCCGTGAAATCTGCGGCATGATTCGCGGAATGAAAGTCGACAAGGCCATACAGGCACTCGAAGAAGTCATCGCACTCAAGAGACCTGTACCCTTGAAGAGATACAACAAGCGCGTCTCCCACAAACAGGGTGTTGGACCTGGAAGATACCCCGAGAAGGCAGCAACTGCCATCCTCAAAGTCATCCAGAGTGCCGTTGCCAACGCTGAGTACAAGGGACTTGACGCAGAAAACATGGTTATCGCTACAATCTCCGCATCCAGGGGAAGGACCACACCCGGTCACATGCCCAGGGCACACGGAAGAGCAACACAGTGGAACCAGGAGACAGTAAACCTCGAGGTTATCATTGAGGAGGTCGAGTGAACATGGCATCAGAGAGAAGATTTGTTGCCGAAAACGTCCGCAGGGTTCTCCTTAAAGAGTACCTCATGAAGGAAGTTAGCCGCGCCGGATTCGGCGGACTTGACATCCAGAGGACTCCTATGGGAACACGTGTGATTCTCACAACCGAGCGCCCCGGACTCGTTATCGGAAGGAAAGGTCAGACAATCAAGAATCTGACAGTAGCAATTGAAGAACAGTTTGGTTTCGAGAACCCTCAGATCGAGGTCAACGAAGTCGCAAACCCCAACCTCAACGCACAGATCATGGCAGAGAAGCTTGCATTCTCACTTGAGAGGGGCTGGCACTTCCGCAGAGCTGGACACTCCGCAGTACGCAGAATCATGGATTCTGGTGCAAAGGGATGTCACATCATCATTGCAGGAAAGTTGACTGGTCAGAGGCACAGGACCGAGAAGTTCAAAGAGGGAAACATCAAGTTCTGCGGAGAACCCAAAGCCAACTTCATGGACAAGGGATACGCAGTAGCCAAGCTCAAGATGGGAGTCATCGGAGTCACCGTCGAGATCATGGACAAGAACTCAAAGCTTCCCGCAGACACAACTGTTCTCGGAAAGACCGAAGCAGCAGCAATCCTTCCCGAGCTTTTCGCCGGAAAGGAAGCACCTGTTGAGGAAGTTTCCGCAGAAGTAGTAGAGGAGGGACAGTAAATGTCACTCAGAGCAGCAGAGATAAGGGAGATGAGTGCAGAGGAGCGCAACCACAAGCTCAAAGAGCTTAGGGATGAGCTCATGCACGAGAGGGGAGTAGCCGCTATGGGCGGTGCCCCCACTAATCCTGGTGCAATCCGCGCACTTAGGACCGAGATCGCCCGCATCCTGACCATCCAGAAGGAGGAGGAAGAGCTCTAATGGCCGAAATCTGCCCCGTATGTGGATTACCAAAGGAACTCTGCATGTGCGAGGAAATCGCACGTGAGCAGCAGACTGTAAGGATCTCGATTGACAGTCGCAGGTACGGTAAGACCGTAACCGTCATCGATGGAATCGATGAGAACGATATCGATATCAACGACCTTGCAAAGCAGCTTAAAAACAAGTGTGCCGCAGGCGGCACCGCCAAGGACGGACGTATTGAACTCCAGGGAGATCACAAGAAGAAAGTAAAGATCGTCTTGGAAGACATGGGTTTCCGTACGGAAGTCAGGTGAAATGAACAGGAGAGATTTCATGAGAACTGAATTCATAGGATTGGACGTAGACGCAATCACACCTTTCCAGGTCATTTCGGGAGTGGTCGTTGACGAAACGAAGAACACATTCACCATTGAGTCGGCCGGAACTGACAAGATGGTACCCAAGATGGACAACGAATTCAGGTTCACATACGAAGGTAATGAGATCGTCATCAGAGGATCTGAAATACTGCACCGACCAGAAGACAGAATCAAAAAGGTTAGGTGAAAATTATGGTAGAAAAAGTAAAAGACATCGGAATCGGCGTCAACCCTCCCGCGGCAGAATGCAATGACCCCAACTGTCCTTTCCACGGCAGTCTTAAGGTCAGGGGACAGGTCATCGACGGAGTAGTCACATCAGCAAAGATGGACGGAACCGTAGTGGTTGAGCGCAAATACCTGAAATATCAGCAGAAATACGAGAGATACGAGAAGAGGACATCCAGGTACATGGTACACGCACCCGCATGCTTCAGTCTTAAAGCAGGCGATAACGTCACCATCATGGAGTGCCGTCCCCTCAGCAAGACCGTATCCTTCGTAGTCGTCGAGAAGAGGGAGTAAGATGAAGGGAATCGCAGGAACCCAGACCAGAGGACTTCAGAACGGATCCCGTCTTGACGTTGTAGACAACACCGGAGCAAAGGTCATCGAGATCATCACAGTTCCCGGTTACCACGGAGTATCAAGGCGTGTCCCCTCCGCAGGAGTAGGAGACGTCGTCATCGCATCCGTTAAGAAGGGAACACCTCAGATGAGGAGACAGATTGTCTTCGCAGTCATCGTCCGTCAGAGGAGGCCCATGAGGCGCCCCGATGGAACAATGGTTTACTTCGAGGACAACGCAGCAGTCATCACAACCGAGACCGGTGAGACAAAAGGAACAGACATCAAAGGACCTGTTGCAAGGGAAGCAGCCGAGAGGTGGCCCCGTATCTCCGCAACAGCCCATATGATTGTGTGAGGTGTGAAATATGGTTAGAAGCAGCAAGGCAAGGACCCAGAGGTTCAACCAGGCAAATGCGCCTGCCCATGTAAAGAGGAAAATGCTTTCCGCACACCTTTCAGCAGACCTCCGCAAGGAATTCGGAGTCCGCTCCGCACGTGTCTGCAGAGGTGACACAGTTGTAGTTCTTCGCGGAAACGAAGACATCCGTGGCATCGAAGGAAAAGTATTGAATGTATACACAAAGACCGGACGCGTTTCGATTGAGGGAGTCACAATCAATCAGGCAGACGGAACTGCAGTCGAACGCCCCATCCACGCATCAAACCTCGTAATCGTCAAGCTCAACCTTGATGATGAGTGGAGAAAAGATGCACTCTCTAGGGGGGTTAAGGAATGAGCGATCACTTGAAGAGATTAGCAGTCCCTAAGTCATGGCCCATCAAGAAGAAGGCACATGTCTGGACAACAAAACAGTCTGCTGGTGCTCACGCAATCGAGAACTCCATGCCCGCACTCACAGTGCTCAGGGATCTTCTCGGAATCTGTGACACAGCAAAAGAAGCAAAGAGAATCATCGGAAACCGTGAGGTCCTCGTTGACGGAAAGCCCCTCAGGAGCTACAAAACACCCGTCGGTCTCATGGATGTTCTGACAATCCCCAAGATGGATGAGAGCTACCGCATGGTACTTTCCAGCAAAGGAAAGCTCACCCTCGTCAAGGTCGACAAGGCAGAGGCCGACTGGAAACTCTGCAGGATCGAGAACAAGACCGTCGTCGCAGGCGGAAAGATCCAGCTCAACCTCCACGACGGAAGGAACATTCTCTTGGACAAGAACGAATACAAGACAGGAGATGTCCTTAAGGTCTCATTCGACGGACAGAAAATCCTTGAGTCATATCCCCTCGCAGCAGGATCCAGCGCTCTCGTCAGCAGAGGAGTCCACGCAGGTAAGATTGCAAAAGTCAAGGATTACGTCGTTGTCAAGGGACCCTCAGCAAACGTCGTCAAATTCGATGATGAGAGCGAGACCGTCAAGGGCAATGTCTTTGTAATAGGACTCAATGAGCCCGCTATAAAACTCCCGGAGGCTGAAAACTGATGAATGCAATGAGAGAAATCCGTGTGGACAAAGTCGTTGTGAACATCGGTGTCGGTGAAGCCGGTGAGAGGCTCGTCAAGGCACAGAAGGTCTTGGAAATGGTCACAGGACAGAAGTCTGTCCAGACCATTTCAAAGACAGTCAACAGGGATCTTGGAATCCGTGTCGGTATGCCCCTTGGATGCAAAGTCACCCTCAGGGGAGAGGCCGCAGAGGACTTCATCACAAGAGCACTCCCCATCAGGGAGATGCGCGTCCCTGTCTACTCCTTCGACAAAGAAGGAAACATGTCTTTCGGAATTACCGATTACACCGATTTTGACGGTATGAAATACGACCCCGAGATCGGAATCTTCGGAATGGACATCAGCGTCGTTCTCAGAAGAGGCGGAAACAGGATTACCCAGAGGCAGCTCCTTAAGAGGCGCATTCCCGTCGGACACCGTGTCGACCGTGATGAGGCAATCCAGTACATGAAAGACAAATTCAAAGTAGAGGTGGTTGAATGAAACCCAAGAAGGAATTCGGTAGAGTAAACGGATGTACCAGATGCGGACGCCGCAGAGGAATCATCAGAAGGTACGGAATACACCTTTGCCGTCAGTGCTTCAGGGAAATGGCCCCTGAATTGGGATTCAAGAAGTATTCGTGAGGTGAAGAAAATGCAGAGCGATCCATTGAATGACGCAATGTCAGTAATGAAAAACGCATCTTCGATCGGAAAGAGCGAGTGCACTATCCAGCCCTCCTCCAAACTTATCGGCCGTGTGCTGAAAGTTATGCAGGACAACGGATACGTCAACCAGTTCGAGTACGTCGAAGACGGAAAAGCCGGTAAATTCCGTGTAATGATGAAGGGTTCGATTAACAACTGTGGAGTTATCAAACCCAGGTACTCAGTCAAGGTAGCAGACCTCGAGAAGTTCGAAGCAAGGTACCTCCCTGCTCAGGACTTCGGAGTTCTCATCCTCTCAACAACTGAGGGAGTCGTTACACACGCCCGTGCCAAGGAACTCGGCATCGGCGGAAAACTTTTAGCATATGTATACTAGAGGAATCTAAATGACAATTGCAGGGAAAATCGAAAGCACCATCGCTGTCCCAAGCGGCGTCTCTGTCTCAATGACAGGCACAGTCGTGAAGGTCTCAGGACCTAAGGGAGAATTAAGCAGAAACTTCGCGCACCCTAGCGTAATAGTTGCCGTTGGAGAAGATGAGGTTAGTGTCAGTTGCGAGTACCCCAGGGTCAAAGAAAAGGCCATGGTCGGTACTTTCTACGCACACCTCAGGAACATGATCCGTGGTGTAACCGAGGGTTACACCTACAACCTCAAGATTGTGTTCTCACACTTCCCCATGAAGGTTGCCGTGAAGGGAGACAAAGTACAGATCGACAACTACATGGGAGGACACGCACCTCGTTTCGCTGACATCATGCCCGGTGTTACCGTAAAGGTAAGCGGAGCCGATGTAACTGTAACCGGAATTGACATCGAGAAAGTCGGTCAGACCGCAGCAAATCTCGAGAAGGCGACATCCAGGAGAGGATTCGATAAGAGGATCTTCCAGGATGGAATTTACATCGTCCAGAAATCACACAAGGTGAAAGAATGACCGTGAAGACATTCACAGATCTAATTGGTCTGAAGGAATCTAACATTGCCGAGCTTGAGTCTATCGGAATCAAAACCGTAGCTGAACTCGAGGCAGCGGTCAATGATGACGGCAAAGTCAAAGAAATCGTCAAGACACTTTCCGGAGTCGGTCCCAAGACCGTCGAGAAATGGAAAGGACAGCTTGCCGGCGAAGCAAACGTCGAGAAGAAGAAGGTAGAAGTAGTTGAGGAAGCAGATGCAGAGAAAGCATACGTCGTCAACGCAAAACCCGAACTTGACGGAGAACTCGCAGATGCACTTGCAAAGAGAGCAGTAATCAGCGGTCGCAGGCCCGCCTTCAAGAGGCAGGAGTGGTTCAGATACTCCAAGCTCGGAGAGGGATGGCGCAGACCTAAGGGAATCCACTCAAAGATGAAGAGGAACCTCAAGAGGCGTCCCCACGTCGTAGACATCGGATTCCGTGGACCTGTTGCTGCACGTGATCTCCACCCCTCAGGATTTGAAGAGGTTATGGTCTATAACGTCGAAGGATTGGAAGGAGTGGACCCCAAGAAACAGGCAGTACGTGTCGGTGGAACTGTCGGAACAAAGAAGAGACTCGCCATACAGGAGAGAGCCGATGAACTCGGTATCAGGGTCCTGAACAGGATGGTGTGATTATGGATCTTAAGAACCAGAAAAGAATGGCAGCAGAGATCCTCAAATGCGGAGTGAACAGAGTCTGGCTCGACCCTGAGAAGATCGAGGAGATTGCAGAATGCATCACTCGTGCAGACATCCGTACCGCAATCGCATCAGGTACCATCAAGGCAAAACCCAAGAATGGAACCTCTTACGGAAGGATCAGGCACAACGCCGAACAGAAAGCAAAAGGAAAGAGAAAGGGACCTGGAAGCAGGAAAGGAACCAGCAATGCACGTGTACCCAGCAAGAGAAGGTGGATATCCGTCATCAGGCCTATCCGTGCTGAGCTTAAGTCACTCCGTGACGAAGGTAAGATTTCACCCTCTGTTTACAGAATGTACTACAGGAAGGCAAAGGGAGGAGTCTACAAGAGCCGCAGGAACCTCAGAATGCACATGATAAGTGCAGGCTACCTCAAGGAGGAGGAGTAAAATGGCAACAGGACCTAGATACAAGGTTGCGTTCCGCAGAAGAAGAGAGGGTCGCACCGACTACTATGTGCGCCGCAAACTCCTCAGAGGCGGTGAGACGAGAGCAATCGTCAGAAGATCAATCAAGAACATTACGATTCAGTTCGCTGATTTCGCAATGGAAGGCGATGAGATCGCAGTAGCAGCATCATCCAGAGAGCTCAAAGCAATGGGATGGGAGTATTCATGCTCATCAATCCCTGCAGCATACCTCACAGGATACCTTGCTGGTAAGAAGGCATTGAAAGCAGGAATCGAATATGCAGTCCTCGACATCGGAATGCAGAAACCCACATACGGTGGAGTTCTCTTCGCAACCGTTTCAGGAATGATCGATGCAGGACTCGAAGTCCCCTGCAGCGAAGATGTTCTCCCTGAAGAGGACAGGCTGTACGGAAAGCACATCGATGAAGCAATCGAAGCTGCTGTCAACGGTCTCAAAGAGAAGATGGAGGTCGAGTAATATGGATTGGATCCCTAAGACAAGATTGGGCCAGATGGTCCTCAACGGTGAGATCACAACCATGAGTGACGCATTGGCAACAAAGCTCCCCCTTCGTGAGCCTGAAATCGTAGACATCCTCCTTCCGGACCTTCAGGATGAGGTCATCGACCTCAACATGGTTCAGAGGATGACCGACTCAGGAAGAAGGGTCAGGTTTGCTGTTACATGCATCGTCGGAAACGGCGATGGATTCATCGGTATCGGTAGGGCAAAAGGAAAGGAAGTCGGACCTTCAATCAGAAAGGCAATCGACAACGCCAAGCTCAACATTATCGAGATCAAGAGAGGATGCGGATCATGGGAATGCGGATGCGGACAGCCTCACTCATTGCCCTTCGAGGTAATGGGAGAATGCGGTTCAGTCAGAGTTTCACTCAAACCCGCACCCCGTGGAATCGGACTTGCAGTCGGTGACGTCGCAAAGAGTCTCCTTAAACTCGCAGGTGTACGCGATTCATGGGGATTCGCAAGAGGAAACACCCAGACCAAAGTCAACTACGCAATGGCAACCTTCGAGGCACTCAGGATGACCTCCACACTCAGGGTCACAGATGAGCAGGCAAAGAAGCAGAACATCGTTTCCGGACCTGTCGGACTTACCGCAGCCGAAAGCGACATTGATTCCATGGAGGAATGAAAATGGCATACGCAGTAATTCGTGTCCGTGGACAGCCCGATGTTTCATACGACATCGAGTACACAATGGGTCTCTTCGGACTTAACAAAGTCAACCACTGTGCAATCGTACCTGAGAATGCAAGCACAAAGGGAATGCTTCAGAAGATCAAGGATTACACCACATACGGTGAAGTCAATGCAGAGACATTGGCAGAAATGATCCGTGTTCGCGGAAGGCTTTCCGGTGACAGGATGATCACAGACGAGTATCTCGCAGAGAACTCCGAATTCAAGACCGTTGATGAGCTTGCAAAAGCCATCATTGAGAACGACTACAGGCTCAGAGACGTTAAAGATGCAAAGCCCGTACTCCGCCTTCACCCCCCTGTAAAGGGATACGAAGGTAACAAGCGCTCCTACAAGAACGGAGGAGCACTCGGATACAGAGGAGAGGCAATCAACGATCTCATCGCCAGGATGCTCTGAGGTGTAATACATGCCAAGCAGAACAAAGAAGTTCAGAGGACTTAGGACCCACGGCCGTGGAAAGAAGGCCGGAAGGGGAGCAGGTATCATCGGAGGTCACGGTAACGCAGGTCTTGGTAAGACAAAGAAGATCTACATGTTGAAGTACGACAGGAACCACTTCGGTCACTACGGTTTCAAGAGGCCCCAGTGCATGGTTGAAGCCAACAGTACACTCAACGTTTCAGAACTTCAGGAGCAGGCAGACCGCTTTGTTGCACTCGGATTTGCAACAAAGGACGGCGATGTCTACAACATCAACCTTACTGAGGCAGGAATCGACAAGCTTTTAGGAAGCGGCAACATTGACGTGAAGGTCAATGTTATTGTTTCCGAAGCCTCCGCAAAGGCAGTCGAGAAGATCGAGGCTGCTGGCGGATCCGTCGACCTCGGCGAATCTGATTTCGAAGAGGCAGAGGAAGAGTAAGTGAGGAATGGTGATGACGGAAGAAACGGTCAGCATGTTGTACAAGTTGAAACCTATCTCCGATAGGTTGCCCGCTGTAAAACGCCCTGAAGGCCATGTGCACTTCAGGACAAAAATGATGTGGGTTGTAATAGTACTGGTTGTATATTTCGTGATGACCAATGTCTACATCTACGGTCTCGATCAGGCCGAGACATTGGATATCTTTGCTCAATACAGAACGATAATGGCCGGAGCTTCCGGATCACTCCTACAGCTCGGAATAGCTCCGATCGTTACAGCTTCAATCATAATGCAGCTGTTTGTCGGAGCAAAAATAATTAAACTGGATCTCACGAACAAGAAAGATAAGGCATGTTACCAATCAGTTCTGAAACTGGTTGTAATATTCATGATCATCTTTGAGGCGGTCCCCCAGGTATTCGGATACCTGGTCCCCTCAGATGATTTCGTCGGAACTTTCGGCAGTTTCGGTGCATCTGCACTGATTGTCCTGCAGTTGTTCCTGGGATCCTATGTCGTTTTCCTCATGGATGAGTTGATCTCCAAATGGGGAATCGGCAGCGGTATATCCCTGTTCATCGCAGCAGGGGTTGCCCAACAACTATTTACTGGAACGTTCAACTGGTACGCAGTAGATGCGTCAGCAGCCATGAGTCTGAGCAATCCTCCTGCAGGAGCCATACCCAAGGCACTGTACATCCTGAGTACCTGTACGCCACAGGAATTGGCTACACAGGGATATGATCTCATCTTCCTGCAGCAGCCTAACCCACTCATCGCGCTGATAGGAACCATCGTGATCTTCATGTTGGTTGCCTACCTCGAATCTACGCGTATCGAGCTCCCTCTGTCACACGGAGGAGCAAGAGGTGCAAGAGGAAGGTATCCAATCAAGTTGATTTACGCAAGCAACATTCCTGTCATCTTGATGTCCGCACTGCTCGCAAACATCAGTATGTTTGCACTCCTGTTCTACTCAGGATTCCTGAGCGGTGTCCCATTGCTCGGAAGCAATGAAGCTTTGGGATACTTCGCTGAGGGAAGTACGGCAGCATCCGGAGGACTGGCATGGTACCTCTCAGCACCCACGGGATTAACGTCCTGGCTCATGCCGATAATCGATCCTGTCAACTATGCGACAGACCATACGCCCTTAATGCATCTGATGCATGTGGTCATCTACTGTACCGTAATGATCCTCGGTTCAGTCCTGTTCGCTAAGTTCTGGATTAGTACAACAGGTATGGGTGCAGATTCAGTCGCAAAACAGATTCAGAGAAGCGGAATGCAGATTCCCGGATTCCGTAGGGATCCGCGTGTCCTCGAGCGTGTGCTTGACAGATACATACCTACAATCACAATCCTCTCGGGAGCACTCATCGGAGCACTCGCTGCATTCTCTGATCTCGTAGGAACGGTCGGAAACGCCTCCGGAACAGGAGTTCTGTTGGCAGTCAGTATCATGATCCACTTCTACGAGGCAATCGGTCGCGAACAGATGATGGAGATGCACCCCGTAATGAGGGGATTCCTCGGAGGTGAATAAACATGGCTGCACCACAGGCACCTGCTCCGCAGGATATGCCTCCAATGCCCAGCATGATGCCGATGTTGGTCGTAATGATCATGATCCTCGGTCTCTATATGATCGATGGTCAGGATCACCTCATCGGCGGTCTGCTGGACTATGTGTTCGGAATCTTTGATTTCGGCGGGCAATATCCTGTTGCGACGTTGATGCTGGTTGGTGCAATCATGGTGACCCTCAGTACAATACTGAGGTCATTCACCACCGATATGATTTCTCAGACCAAGAATCAGCAGATCATGAACGCATTCAACCAAGAGCTTCGTCAGGCAAGACTTGACAACAACCTCTACAAGGTCAAGAAGCTCACCGAGATGCAGCCTGCTATGATGGCAAAGAACATGGAAGCAAGTTCACAGATGATGAAGATGATGCCATACACGATGATCATCATTATCCCCATCTTCCTGTGGATCAGATACTTTGTGGATGTCACCGTTCAGGCAGCAGGCACATTGATCATTCACGTACCATGGGCAGAAGTAAGCCTCCTGTCAAATGTTTGGTTCTTCCCCGCATGGATTCTCGTGTATACATTGGTCAGTATTCCTCTCGGTCAGGTAATCAGCAGGCTCATCAGGGCATATAAATTCAAGAAACGCCTCAAAGAGCTTGAATCAACTGAGGAAGTTGAAGTAGCATGAGAATAACTATCAGCGGCCCTCCCGGATCCGGAAAGACGACAGCATGCAAAAGCCTTGCAGAAAAGCTTGGTTACGAATCTGTAGTCTTTGGAAGGATTTTCAGGGAGATGGCTGCTGAAAAAAATATTTCTTTGACAGAGATGGGTGAACTTGCCGAAAAGGATCCATCCATCGATGAATATATAGATTCTAAAATCCTTGAAATTGCACGTTCCAAGGATGATATAATTCTTGAGTCCCGTCTTTCCGCATACATGTTGAAAAGGAATGGGATTCCTGCATTCAGCATATATCTTTATGCCAGTCCCGAGGTCAGAATCAGCCGTGTTGGTTTGAGGGAAGGAGAATCCTTCGAAGAAGCTGATGCCGCCACACGTGAAAGGGAGGCTTCAGAGGCAAAAAGATACAAGACCTATTATGATATTGACATCACAGATACGTCAGTCTATGATTTGATTGTAGATACGGACAAACTCAATCCCGAAGAAGTCATGGACGTCATAATGAATGCCTTGGAGAAATGCTGATGCTAGTAAAGGACCCGAATGTTATAAAGGACAAATGGGGAAAAAGACCCTCTGACAGATCAGTCGGTGAGTTGCTTTCCGCAGGAGTAATAGCGCTTGATAAACAGTCAGGTCCCACATCCCATCAGGTGACTGCATGGGCAAAAAATGCCATACATGCTAAGAAGATCGGACATGGGGGAACATTGGATCCGTATGTAAGCGGAGTTTTACCTCTGTGTCTCGGAAAGGCAGTCAGACTCACAGATCTCGTTCTTTCATCGGACAAACAGTATGTGTGTATCATGAGATTACACCGTGATCGTTCTGAGAAGAGGATAAGAGAGGTAATGTCAACCTTTGAAGGCAAGATCTATCAGATGCCGCCTGTAAGATCCGCAGTCAAAAGACAGCTCAGAATCAGAACGATATCCAAACTCAACATTTTGGAAATCAACGGGAGGGATGTACTGTTTACTGTCGATTGTGATGCAGGTACATACATCAGAACACTCTGTACAGACATCGGTGAAGCTCTCGGTTGCGGAGCCAATATGCTTGAGTTAAGAAGATCCAGATCAGGAAGGATGACCGAAGATAAGGCAGTCATAATGCAGGATTTGGCAGATGCCTATGTGTTCTGGCAACAGCACGGCAGAGAGGATTGGATGCGTTCAATACTGATGCCGGTAGAGGTGCTGGTTGAACCTCTTCCTAAAATTATAGTAAAACCTACGGCAGTCGATGCAATCTGCAGAGGTGCAGATCTCACGGTAAAAGGAATCCACATGTTGGATGAAGACATAAGGAAAAACGCACTCGTGGCATTGATGACCGCAAGAGGTGAACTTATTGCATTAGGTAAGATGTCAATGTCGACACCTAAAATCATGGCATCATCACAAGGTATCGCAGTATCCACTGAGAGAGTCATCATGAATCCGGGACACTACCCCAGTATGTGGAAATTTTCTACAGATTTGGATGAAGATGAATTGCAATAATGGCTCTCCGATAATTTGAGTGGAACTCAAATTCCGTAAGTGCTTACCGATAAAGGTTCGCTGATTTGTCTTTGACCGCGGACCTGCCTGGCTGCCCCCAGGCCGCGTTTCAGTATGTTCCTTGCTGCGTTGATGTCTCTGTCCATTTTCAGGTTACAATATGGACACTCATGTGTTCTTACCGACAGATCCTTTTCGACAATATTTCCGCATCTGGAACATAACTGGGATGTGTATGCAGGGTCCACTCTGTG
>SUSX01000017.1 GCA_015063195.1 Thermoplasmata archaeon
CCGTTCACTACCCCATCTCTACAGGAAAAGAGGGAAACGTATTCTACGCAACCGATGAGGACGGCGAAGGAGTTGCACTGAAAATCTTCAGGACCTCCACGTCCACGTTCAAAAGAGTGTCGAAATACATCGAGGGTGACCCCAGATTCAAGGGAGTTACCGGCAACCGTAGAAAACTGATCTACGCATGGACAAACAAAGAATACCGCAATCTCCAGAGATACTATGATGCTGAGATTCCGGTACCTGAACCGATTGCATTCAGTAAGAACTGCCTTCTCATGGAATACATCGGAGATGAAGACGGCCCTGCACCGCAGCTGAAGGATGTGCCTCTGGATGACCCCACGGAAATGTATGATGAGGTAATCTCATTCATCATAGACGGGTTCAGGGATGCACATCTCGTACACGGAGATCTGAGTGAATACAATATCCTCGTGTGGGACGGACAACCGATAATGATCGACTGCGGACAGGCAATGACTGCAGACCACTTCAATGCGAAGGAATTCCTTGAAAGGGATATCAGAAACATCAACAGGTTCTTCAAGAACCGTGATGCAGACATAATAGACATCGAAACAATCATGGAAGAAGCCCTCAAACCCGAAGAGGATGAGGAGGAAGAAGAATGAGATCCATCAGAATCCCACAGGACAGAGTGGGCACACTTATCGGAACCAAGGGTTCCACAAAAAGAATGATTCAGAAAATCTCCGGAATCACCATCGACATCGATGCTGAGGAAGGGGAGGTAATGATCCACGACGAGAAGGAAACAGCAGACCCACTCATGGCATTGAAGATCATGGATGTCATCAAAGCTATCGGAAGGGGTTTCGCACCTGACAAAGCGACAAGACTCTTTGAGGACGATGAATATCTGGAAGTAGTCGATATTAAGGAATTCGTCGGCGGAAGAGACAACCAGCTCACCAGGATCAGAGGAAGACTCATCGGAGAAAAGGGAAAAACAAGGTCGATCATCGAAGACCTTACAGGAGTGTACATGGTCGTCTACGGAAACACCGTAGGTCTCATCGGAAACTCCATCAGCCTCCCTGTCGCAAAACATGCGATTGAACTCATCCTCAACGGTAGCGAACACGCAACAGTCTACCACTACCTCGAAAGTCAGAGGCCCAGGCTCAGAATTGCTGAGATGGGATTCGACATCTAAGGCGATTCTATGGAAGATTGGATTTCAGAATACTTGGGAAAGATGGAATCTGTTGCAAAGGAAGGAATCTGCGACAGATGTCTCGGAAGGATGTTCGGAAAGCTCAGCACCGGAATGACCAACGATGTGCGCGGTGCAAAGATAAGGGCCGCCCTTTCAGAGAACGGCGTAGATATTCCAGCTCCCAACGGATGCCCGTTGTGTGACGATGTATTCGATATGTTGGACCTTTTCGCCGAATCCGTTGCAGAGAAAGTCAACGATGTGGAAACAGACAACTTCCTTGTAGGTTCCAGAGTGGACCCTGAAATACTCCAGAAGGAAAAAGAAATCTGCACCAAATATGACCTGGAACATTTTGAATCGATAAAGACGGAACTCAACCGTGAAATCGGAAAAGTAGCACTCCCCATGATCCACCGTCCCGTCGAATTCAAGAATCCACAGTGTGTGGCATGCATAGACACCAGATTCGCAAATGTCGATTTGGATCTGGCACCTATATTCATCAAAGGCAGATACAACAAGCTCAGCAGAGAGATCCCGCAAACAATATGGCCCTGCAGAGTATGCAAAGGAAAAGGATGCCCCAGATGTCATGATACAGGAAAGATGTACCAGACATCCGTACAGGAGATTATCGGAGACATAGCACTGAAGATGTTCGACGGAAAAGAACACTTCTTCCACGGAATGGGAAGAGAGGACATCGACGCCCTGTGTCTCGGAGAGGGACGTCCCTTCGTACTCGAGATCAGTCAGCCCAGGAGAAGAGATGCTGATCTCGATGAGCTGGAACTGCTCGCCAACGAATCAGAGTTGGCACAATATCACTATCTTCAATTCACGAACAGAGATGAGGTCAAAGCCACAAAACTGGCCACTCCCTCTAAGACATACCGCGTAAAGGTAAAGGCAGAGGGTAAAGTTAATAAAGAAAGAGTGGTTGAGGTGGCCTTATCGTTCAAGAACGTGCTCCTCGACCAGAGGACTCCACGCAGGGTTGAGCACAGACGCGCAGACCTTGTCAGGAAGAGAGAGATCCTCTGGGTTGAAGCAGAAGTTCTCGGTGATGACACATTCAACCTCACACTCGAGACCGAATCAGGCACATATGTGAAGGAATTCGTCTCCGGAGATGAAGGAAGATGCAAACCGAGCTTCTCGGAAGCGTTGGGAGTCCAATGCTATGTGGAGACACTTGACGTGATAGCGATCAATGAGGGAATGAAATGAAAGCATCCAAAGGAACAAGGACCAAGACCCGCACACTCCTGCAGAAAAAGCCCAGGGCACGCGGACTCTCCCCCATCACCAAAGCTTTCCAGAGCTTCGAGAACGGAGAGAAGGTCAACATCATCATCGACCCCAGTGTACACAAGGGAATGCCTTTCTCAAGGTTCCACGGCCTTACAGGAGTGGTCATCGGTCAGAGAGGCGCTGCATTTGAGGTCAGTGTCAAAGACGGCAACAAAACAAAAATCGTGGTAGCTCGCCCCGAACACCTTGTTAAGAGCAACTAAGGAAGTATACGAATGTCTGAGAAATACATAAGTCTGGCAGAGGTAAGAGAACTTCTTACCGAAGAGAACGAAAAGAGAGAGGTTGAATTCAACGCAGTTCAGAAATCTGCTATGGCACATGCTCAGACAATCTCAAAGATTTCCCCTGAGCAGGCTCAGGAAATTGTTGACGAGGTTCTCCAGGTCGGAGACTTTGTCACAGAGGCAGTCGCATTCAAGATTGCCGATATCCTTCCTAAATATCCGGAAGATGTTCGTGCCATCTTCGCCAAAGAGAGGGTAACTCTCGAGGCGGATGACACAAACAAGATTTTGGACATCGTAGCTAAATACCTGTAATCTGTTTACGGGAAAGGGATATAATGGAAGAATACGCATATGTTTTAGATTTCTTGCCGCAAGGCTTACCGAACAGCAGTTTCTCTAAGAAAGAGCCCATATGCTTTGCATTGGGAGAGAATGAATTCAAACTGTTCGAACTCGTTCCCAGAGCGAACGTTAACCTTGCCAGCGGAGACCGCATCTATATCGGTAAGAATATTTCACTCCGCAAAGAGATCGATCACGTAAAGAGACGTATCGCTGTAGAGGATCTCACAAACTTCGCAAACGAAGAGCTCGAATTCATCGTAAGTGAGATCGTCAAGTCCAACCAGAACAGATACATCAACTTCTACAACACCGCCGGACCTATATCCCTGAAGAAACACCTCCTTGAGGAACTTCCCGGACTCGGTAAGAAGACTATGAATGAAATCCTCAACGAACGTAAGAAGGGGGATTTCAAGGATTTTGAAGACCTCGATGCAAGGGTCCCCCTGCTCAAAGGTGCTGAGAAACCCATCGTAGCGCGTATCCTCCTCGAGATTAAGGATCAGGACAGAAGGCACTACCTCTTCGTCACGAAATGAACGGAAACGAGACGAACAGGCTGATGGCCGAAACCGGCATTGTCCCTAAGAAGTGTAAAGGACAGAATTTTCTCATTGACGACAGGGTAGCCCTTCGTCATGTGGATTATGCTGAGATTGAAAAAACAGACAGGGTCCTCGAAGTAGGGCCCGGTCTCGGAATTCTAACATCCAAACTCATAGAACTCAGCGATGACGTCACATGCATCGAACTGGATGACATATTGGCGGAATACATCTCCGGAGCATACGGAGACAGACTGAAACTTATCCACTCAGATGCAATGAAAGTGGATTTCCCTCCTTTTGACAGATTCGTAAGCAATCTCCCGTACAGCATCTCCACACCGATTATATTCAAACTTCTGGAATGCGATTTTAAGAAGGCAGTTGTCATGGTCCAGAAAGAATTCGCAGAAAGAATGGTGGCAGATGTGGGGAGCGTAGATTATTCCAGGCTGACTGTAAATCTGTTCTACAAAGCCGACTGCAGGATTCTGGAAACCGTTCCCGCCTCTCGTTTCAAACCACGTCCCAAAGTGGACTCGGCACTTGTCGAGATAATCCCCAGAAAAGCACCGTTCGATGTGTTGGATGAAGCGACATTCTTCAAAGTAACAGAAGCTACATTCAACCAAAGAAGAAAGAAAATAAGCACCGCCCTCAGAAATTCAGGATTGATTGCCAAGGGAGATGAGGTACCGTACATGGATGCGAGAGTTGAAACACTCCGCCCGTCGGAGATCGGAGAGGTCGCCGATGCAGTCTTCCTCCTGAGCCGTAAGTGACCCGTTCTTCTGTTGATAGAAAGCATTTATTCTCAGACTTCCTTATCCGTATGATTGCATGCAGATAGGAATAGTCGGTAAACCGAACGTCGGAAAATCCACCTTTTTCGGTGCGGCAACTATGGCCCCCGTAGAGATCGCAAATTATCCATTCACAACAATTGCAGCCAACAAAGGCGTTGGATACATCAGATCCAAATGTCCATGTAAGGAACTTGGAGTCACATGTACTCCTCACAACTCCGGATGCGTAGATGGAACCAGGATGATTCCGGTCGAACTTCTCGACGTTGCAGGACTTGTCCCGGATGCATGGCAGGGAAAGGGACTCGGTAACCAGTTCCTTGACGACCTCAGACAGGCAGATGCACTAATCAATGTCATCGATGTCAGCGGATCCACAGACATTGAGGGTAATCCCGGTAAACCCGGGGATCACGATCCGGAAGAGGACATTGTGTTCCTCAGGAGAGAAATCGAACTTTGGATCAGAGAGATCATCAACAACGGATTCGGAAAGATAGCAAGAACCGCTAAGATGACCGGTGCAAAACCGGATGTTATCCTTCATGAACGCCTCGCAGGATTGAACATTACCGAAGCACAGGTAAAGGCTGCAGTCAGAGAGGTAAATCCTCCGGAGGATCCTACAAAATGGACTGAAGATACTATCCTGGAACTTGCGATCAAAATCCGTGAGATCGGTAAACCCATGATTGTCGCAATGAACAAAGCAGATATTGCACCCGAAGGTAACATAGAGAAGGTTCAGGCAGTATCTGACATGGCCATAGTCACTATGGCAGAAACTGAGCTTGCACTCAAAAAGGCCAACGACGGAGGATTGGTGAAATACACTCCCGGCGACCCTTCGTTCACGATTCCCGATAATGTAAAGCTGAGTGAAGGTCAGAAGAATGCACTGGACTACATGGCTGCAAACATGAAGAAGCACGGAGGTACAGGTGTGCAGGCCTGTCTGGAAAAAGCCGCGTTCGAACTTCTTGATCTCATCACAGTGTATCCTGTAGAAGATGAAAACAAATACACAGATCACTTCGGAAGAGTGCTTCCCGATGCATTCCTTGTACCCAGAGGATCCACTGCAAGGGATCTTGCATACAAAGTACACACAGAACTCGGTGAGAAATTCATCAGAGCAGTCAATGCCAAGACCAAACGCACCGTCGGCTCGGACTACATCCTCCAGGACGGTGACGTGATAAGGATTGTTGCCAACAGGTGATACATTTGGATACCTGGGACGTTAGGCTTCTTTGTTCATCATACTCCAGTAAGGATAACGATGCAGTCGTAGAACTCTACGGTAAAACCAGGGACGGAAAATCCATCACCATACTGAAACATGGTTTCAAAACATACTTTTTCATAATTGATCCGTTGGAATCTATGGCGGAACAGTTCCTAAAAGACAGTAATGTCGTATCTGTCGAAAAGGACGTCCTCCTTGTCAAGGGCGAACAGAAGAATGTTCTGAAGATTACCATAGCACAGCCTTGGCTGATGTCGGATTTCACAAGCAAACTGAAGACCAAATTCCGTCTACTAGGTACCGACATCCCGTTCCAGGACCGTTTCATCTACGACATGGACATGGGATCATGTATCAAAGCAACAGGTACCGTTGTCGATAAGGCACATTACCATACCGATCTCGTCATCGAATTGGATTCTTTCGAGAACATAGATTCATTCAATCCCGATCTCAGAATCCTGAGTTTTGATATCGAGAACAGTGTCAAACATGACTTCCTCTACACAATATGCACAGTGATAGAAGATTCAGACGGTATGAGAAACGGCCCCTGTGCTACAGGCAGTGAATCCGAGATAATTAATCAATTCACCAATATCATCCTCGAAGTAGACCCGGATGTGATAACGGGATACAACATCGAGAATTATGACATCAAGAAGATTGTAGAGAGATCAAAGATCTGTAAGATCCACGACAGCCTCACCTGGGGAAGGGACGGCAGCATCCCGCGCCTGGTGAACGAACGTTACTGGAGAGTAAAAGGAAGGCTTGTTGTCGATGCCTGGATGGCCGCAAAGAAAGAACTCCGTCCGAAACAGGAGACTCTGAATGCAGTTGCACTGCAGGTGCTCGGAGAACAGAAACTGGATGTTGATCCGAAGTACATGGATGAGGAATGGGTCAAGAACAGCGAAAAGGTCATCGAATACTGTTACAAGGACGCAGAACTTGCACTCAGAATTCTCAATTCCGTAGGAAGTGTCAGAAAGGGCATGGATCTCGCGTTCGTATCAAAATTACCGGTAGAGGACGTACTTACATCAGGAACATCTACTTTAGTTGATTCTTTACTCATACGTGCAGCCGACAGGGAAAAAATCGGTGTTCCGCAGACAGGCAGCAGACTTAGCCGTTCCGATCAGATCGAAGGTGGATATGTGCACACAATCAAACCCGGGCTTTACCACTGGGTTTCCGTGTTGGACTTCAAATCAATGTATCCTTCACTGATCATAGCCAAAAACATCTGTTTCACCACACTCTCTCCTGACGGAGAGATCGTCAGTCCTGACGGAGTGAGGTACATGTCCAAAGAAAGACGTGTGGGGTTGCTCCCAAGGATTCTTGAGGATCTCATGACCGAAAGGGACAGAATCAAGAAACTGATGAAAACTGCAGAGACTCCTGAAGAACGCGATTATCTTGACGGTCTTCAGGGTGCGGTCAAGGTCCTTATGAACACCTTCTACGGTGTATTCGCATCCGTGTTCTACAGATTTACGGATAAACAGATCGGATCTTCCATCACCGCATTTGCAAGACATAACGTGAAATCCATCATAGAGGATGTCGAATCCAACGGATACAAAGTCATCTATTCCGATACGGATTCGGTCTTCATAGCATCACCCTACAATAACCTCGAACAGACGGTTGAATTCGGAAAGACCATGGCGGAGAAGTACTCTCAGGACGGAGGAACACTTGAATTCGAGAAGATTCTTGAACCGTTGTTCAGCCACGGAAAGAAAAAGAGGTACGTCGGACGCGTCGTATGGCCTGAAGCCAGTGATGAACTGCTGATCAGAGGGTATGAAGTCAGACGTTCGGACTCCTTTGATCTTCAGAGCAGACTTCTGACCGATCTGTTCACATATATCCTCAACGAAGAGAACGATGAGGCACTGTCCATGGTCAGGAAGACCATACAGGATGTTCAGACAGGAAAGGTTCCGCCTTCAGACCTCGTCATATCCCGTACATGCAGAGGTTTGGATGCGTATGAGAATCCGGACAGACAGGCAAACGTACAGGCTGCCAAGAAACTTATCGACATGGGTTACGACTTCATTCCGGGGATGAAGGTTTCATGGATAGTCACTGATTCGAAAAAGGTACCGCAGGTAGTGGAACCGTATGTCAGCGGAAAGGAATTCACAGCCACACCTGACTACAAATATTATGCAGAAAGGATCGCACAGACTACTTCCAGAATCACAGAAGTATTCGGATGGACTGAGAAGGATCTCCTTAAAGGGTCTCAGCAGGCAACCCTCTTCGACGGAAATTTTGAAGGAGGCTCTCCGAGACAACAAGACAGGTCAGAACCTGCTCCGTCCAAACCGAAGGCAAAAGCAACGAAACTGTCTGATTTCTTCTGATCGGCGGAATCCTACAGTGGTACCTTTAAATAGACTTCATGATTATGGGGATTTCACGGAAGCTTGATTCCGTCGGAAATGTACCCGTTAGGGCGAATCCGTATTAGGTGATATATATGTCCGAAGAGACACAGCAGACACCCCGCACAGGCGGGAAGAGCATGTACTCGTACATTGCTGACGCATGGAAGGTACCTTCCTCCAACTATCTGAAAGACCTCAACAAAGAGAGGAGAGTCCTTTGGAGGAGAGAGGAGAACTTCTGCCGCATTGAGAGACCTACAAGGCTTGACAGGGCAAGAAACTCTGGATACAAAGCAAAGCAGGGATACGTCCTCGTAAGGGCAAGGGTCAGGAAAGGATCCTTCAACAAGAGGCAGATCAAGGCAGGAAGAAGGGCAAAGAGAAAGGGTATCCTTCAGATTACCGTTGGAAAGAGCATTCAGAGAATGGCCGAAGAGAGGACTCAGAAGAGATACCCCAACCTTGAGGTTCTTAACTCCTACTGGGTCGGAGCAGACGGTCAGCACGAATGGTATGAGGTCATCCTCGTAGATCCCCACCACCCCGTTATCCAGGCAGACCCCAAGATCAACTGGATCTGCTACAACACCCAGAAAGGCCGTGTCTACCGCGGAAAGACATCTGCAGGTAAGAAAGGCCGTGGACTCGATAAGAAGGGTAAGGGAGTCGAGAAGAACAGACCCTCAATCAGAGCCAACGGAAGAAGGGCTAAGTAAGCCTTTTTCCCAAAACCTTTTCATTTTCCCCTTCGGGGGAACTATTCTTCAAAATTATGAATTTATTAAAAAGAACGGTTCTCGATATCGGACAGCATCTTCGATACTTCCGAATCAGTCATTCCGATTGTGGGGTGGAATACAGGTACATTGAACTTTTCTGTATCCTCAGTGAAAGAGCTGAGATCCGCACCGGATATACGTGCCAGTACATCCCTGATATATCCTCCTTCAGCCTCTGAACCGGATAACACCCTCAGTGCGGGATCGTATTCGTTCAGTATCCCGAAATCATAATCTCCGGTTGCCAGAACACGGCATCCGCGTTTCATCATGAGCCATGCGGAAACGATTCCTCTGTCGTTCCTGATGTCTGCTATAACCTTTCCCTGAGTGCCCATAGGAAGTCCCCCAGGACATTGGATGTAACTGTCGAAGACGTATGCCTTGTTGTTACGGACTTCTATGTAGAACACCTTATCCGGTTTGGTCAGATCGACCTTCACATGAAGATGCTCATTCTCTGTAAAAATTGCAGAACCTGCCTCACGTCCGAGGTCCATGCTTGTATAGTCGTGAGTGCCTTCACGCCTGGCCTTAACTGCGAAAGATTCCCCTTCGGATATCCTTCCTTTGGAATGTTCTGCAGCCGTCCTGCATATATCCTGAAGTTCAGATGTACATACAGATGCAACCGACAATGATGCAAGTCCGAAAACCTTCTTCAACGATTCTACACATCTGTCTGTGTCTTCCGTCTCTATGAAGAATCTTGCATCACCGTGTGAAACGAATGCTTCCACTCTGTCCCTGACCAACATATTGAGTATGTTATCTCTCAGCTGATTCTCGAATTTCATACGGACAGGCGTACTCTTGAGTCCGATCTCACAGTACCTTAGAAGTATCGTAGCCACAACCCTCAATCTGACACTGTCATAATAATGATTTCGTAATACCCCCTAAATACAACAAACAATATTCACCGTCATGGACCCGTCTGTAATGGTAGGATTGATTCTGCTGGGAATTGTTGCAGGTATTTTGGGTTCACTTTTCGGTGTCGGCGGAGGAATAATCTACATTCCTGTTCTGACCATTATGTTCGGACTTTCAGCCACCGAAGCAGCTGCAATCAGCCTTATCGGAATAATCGCAACATCTGCAGGCGCTTCCGCATATTATGCCGAGAAAGGAGTCGCCAGTGTCAGAATCGGACTGTATCTGGAATTAGGTACTGCAGTGGGTGCAATAGCAGGAGCTTTTCTGGCAGCATACATACAGGACTGGATTCTGATGGTGATATTCTCACTGTTCCTATTCGTGAATGCAGGAAGGATGATTCTTTCCAAGGGAAGGGATTGTGAGACAAAAGATCCTGAATCCGCTGAATTCACCTATACCGATCTTAAGACCGGTGAAATTCATGGATATGATCTGGAACATAAGACTGCAGGAACCGCACTGTGTGTGATCGCAGGTGCATATTCCAGTATGACCGGTGTCGGCGGAGGAGTCATCAAAGTACCTGTTATGAACAATCTGATGGGTGTTCCGATGAAGGCTGCTACAGCCACAAGCAGTTATATGATCGGAATAACGGCATTCAGCGGTGCTGTCGTTTACCTCATAACAGGAAGCGTTCTCCTTGATTATGCGGCCTTCGTAGCCATCGGATCCTTTGTAGGAATGATCGTCGGTACCAGAATATCCAGGATGTTCGACACGGCATCCATGAAGAAATACTTCTCCATCGTTCTGATTGCATCGTCCATATCAATGCTTCTCAAGGCAGGAGGGATACTGTGAATCTCCTGAGTCGCAACACAGGCCTGTTCCTGAAGTACGGAATATATGCGGCAGTTCTGATATTGGTTGCAGGTGTGGCCATATCTTTTGTAGATGCGGACATAGGAAGTACGGTCAGCACATTCGGCCTGTACGTACTGGTTTTCGTACCTTTCCTGAGCATAATCGTATCAACCCATGCACTCTACAAAGAAAGAGACATGTACTGGTTCAAGGTAGCATTGATACTCATTCTGATAACGACTGTCGGAATGGTATTCGCTTATATGGCCTGACGCTACGTTAAGGATAATATAATGCGGGGCAGATATCCTAACTCATGAAGAAACTGGAAGATTACGTCACATCCATTCCTGATTTTCCTAAGAAGGGAATCCTTTTCAGGGACGTGACCACAATTATTCAGGATAAGGACGGATTCAAACTTGCAATAGATGGTCTCACTGACAAAATCAAAGACCTTGATTTTGATGTCATTGCAGGATCGGAATCCAGAGGATTCATATTCGGTACACCTGTGGCATACAATCTGAACAAAGGATTCGTTCTCTTCAGAAAACCCGGTAAACTTCCGAGAGAAGTAGTATCGGCAGACTATGAATTGGAATACGGCACTGCATCATTGGAAGTTCACAAGGATGCAATCAAGCCCGGTGACAGAGTCGTTCTGGTAGATGACCTCATAGCAACCGGAGGAACCGTAGAGGCTATGATAAAGCTCGTTGAGGAACTCGGTGGAGAGGTTGTCAAGATTATCTTCGTGATGGAACTCAAAGGGCTCAAAGGAAGGGAAAGGCTCAGCGGATACGATATCGAGTCTCTGATCGAATACGAAGGTGCGTAAGCACCCTTGGTGATTCAATGGACCTCACCGGGATCATGATGGACATCTTCGGCCCGTAGGTGCCGTCGGCGTATTCCTCATGGTCCTGTGTGCATTCATTCTGGATGCTACAGTAGTTCCAGCACTTCCTGAAATTTTTATAATCGTAGGATTCTCCTACGATCCTACACCCGGTTTTGCCGTGGTATTGATTGTCGCAGCAATTCTCGGCGAATGCATAGGCAATATCATACTGTATACAGTAGTAGAGAAGATAGGGCTGCCCAAGAAACTGAAGACTGTCATGAACAAGTATGTAGGCATACTGTTCGTCAGCGATGAACGTATGATGCTGGTCAACAGGATCGCCCCTGTTATCCCGTATTCCGGAGCGTTCATCAGCGTCATCGAAACATGGACACTCCGCAGAGCATTATTCTATATCGCATTGGGATGTGTCCTGAAATACGGTCTGATCCTGTCCATGAGCACATTCTTCTATCAGTACTTCACAAGTGATGTGGCACAGACGATGATGATTGTGTTTGTCATAGCCATCATCGCCATAAGTCTCATTGCATCGTATATCCGCAAGAAGAAGATGTTCGGTGACAATCCGAAACAGACAGAATGAAAAGGATAGTGCAAGGGAAGGGATTTGAACCCTCGAACGACTAACGACTAGACCCTGAATCTAGCACCTTTGGCCAAACTCGGTAACCCTTGCCTAAATGCCCACAAACAATTGTGGTATAAAAATACGCCCCCCGAAAAGGGTTGCTTGAGCCCATGAATTATCAGGGCTCTGAAAGCGATTATGCCTTCATTATTTTCATCCAACCGGCTGACTCGTAAACGGAGAGCCCCCTCTTGTTGAGGATTGCTTCGAACTCATCCCAACCGATGACTGCCAACCTGTTGTTGTTTCCTTTAGTGAACTGAATACCCTCTGTTCCCTTCACCTTACCGGGTTTCAATCCTTTCTTTTCGGCTATAATCTTAGCTTTAGAAAATTCGATTTTTTCCATTGCCATATTTTTCCCTCTGACCACTATTTCTAGCTATATCAAAAACAGAGTAATAGTATATATCCATTTTGTAAAAATATCAAATCCAGAGCGAAAACGGACACCTATTTTTGCATTACCCAGATAAGAATCCCTAGTAATTCCTATGTTTTTTTTGTCCCAACAATCTGCTAGAGATTCCCTCAGAGGAAAACTGGCTGTATGTCTGTGATGGTAACCCTTATCAAAGTGAACGTACTAGACTCATACATGGCCCTGGCTTACGTCGATCCCAGAGACAAAATCCGTTATGACCTCACACCAGAGTTCGCAATGAAAATCGGTAAACTCATAGGATCGGAACACAAGGAAATCGTTTTCGGAGTGGATTGCCACCCTTCATCCAGGATGCTTGGAGGATCCTTCACGGCCGGAATAATGTCTACCGGAGGTCTTGTCAGAATTGCCAAGGACTCACCGGCTCCGACACTTCCGTTCTCCGAATGCGATACAGACTGTTACGTAACCATAGGCTCAGATGTTAACCCTGAATCTTTCAGCGGAATGGAAATCCGTCACAAGAACGGATCATACTTCGCCGAATCGGAAATTTTTGCAATAACATCTGCGGAAGGAAGAATCACATACCCTCCGTACAACAGACTCGGAAGATACGGTTATGCCGACGGATGTGTGGAAAACCACCTTAAGAAGATGGAGAGCCAGATTAAAGGATGTGAATGCCAGGTCATCATAGATGACAGCTTTGTCACCCCGACAGAAACCACGGCTAACGCACTGTCATACTTCGGCGCAGACACCATACTTCTCAGAAGAAAGAACGACCAGTCTATCTTCCCTTCTATACATGAAACAGACCACCGTATGGTGGCGAACACGATGAAATCTCACGAGAACAGTATCGGAATCGTACTCAACAGTGACGGTTCAGCTGCAGTGGCATTTGATGAGAAACGTGAGTACATTAACGGAGAGCAGATATTCCAGATTCTTGTCAAATTCCTTGAACCCAAGAAGGTTGCAGTCCCGTTGGATATGACAATCGGATTGGAGGATGTGTTCAACGGAATCAGCATCATGACCAAGAATGACCTGAAGATGATCTCCGATGTTGTCGTTTCCAGAGAAGCGGATCTGGGATGCGACCTCAACGGACACATAATCTTCCCGAGCATGTCATATGCACCCGACGGAATAATGACATCCGTCAAACTGGCGGAGATTGCTGCAGAGGCCACACTGTCAGATATCATCGAGGAGCTTCCTGTCTATCCGACCATGACCGAGACCGTCAGAGTGGCTGATGACATCGAGGAACTCATGGACCTTGTCCTCGAAAATGCATCCACTATGGAATACGAATCAATAGTCGCTGCAGAGGCCATCAGACTGAACTTCGATTCAGGATGGATTCTTATACGTCCGACACTCGGTGATGATTCCATCACAATCATGTGCGAAGGCAGAGACAAGGCATATCTGATAGGTCTTGTTGAAATCGGAAAGAATCTCGTCACCAGTTGTATCAAATCACTTGATTGACGATCTCCAGCTCGGCATCCTCACCTTTGGAATTGTATATCCTCCAGCTTGTGCGGTCATAAGGCATGCAAGTTATGATGTGATAACCGCCCATATTACTGAAAAGATCCAAATCATCATCGGAAGCATCATTGTAGAAATCAGGATGGGAATGTGCCGATCCGATTATATTGCAGTTGGCAGGAGCCATCCACATACTGAGGAAACTGTGACTGTCCCCGTACACTGTTCCGGGAAGCATCACCATCTCGTTTATCACTCCGTCTTCTGCGGAAAGAAGACAGAGGAATTCATCAGGGTGGACGGATCTGGCACTCTCATTGATATCATCGATAAGATTGATATCGACGGCATATATCTTCTTCATAACGAGGTCACCAGTTTCTCACGGACCCTGTCGTAGAAGTCCGCACCCATGGAGATCAGCCTTCCATATTTCGGTGACAGAGCCAACTCGACCTTGCTTCCGCCTTCGATGACAATCTCATTCTGACCGTCGATTACCAGAAGACAGTCTTTGTTCGGCATCAGAAGCTCTATAGTTATCTTGGCTGTGGACGGTACGACCATCGGCCTAGAACTGTATTTGAATGCTGCTATCGGGGAAAGCATCCATGCGTTGCTTACTCTCGGATCCATAATCGGTGCACCGAGACTCATTGAATAACTTGTTGATCCCGTTTCTGTGGAAAGCATGAACCCGTCCGCCTTTACTTCCGTGAACAGTGAATCATCCACATATACTCTGAATGCCCTGATCTTCGCAACGGAATCCGTATGGACCATGGCTTCGTTTAGTGCGTCTCCGAGGACCTTGCCGTTCTGAGTGACACGGATCTTCGATCTCCTGTCGATTGTGTATTCGCCTTTCTTCAGAAGGTCTATTCCTCTCTCGACGTCATCACGTTCGACTGCAGTAAGGAATCCTACACCGCCTGCATTTATTCCCATAATCTTTGCGTCTGTGTTGTGTGTCGCTCTGAGAAGGGTACCGTCCCCGCCGAGGACAATCACAATATCCGCATCCATCTTGTTCAACGGGATTCCTTCCCTTCCCATAAGTGCGGCTAACTCTGAATCGATTATGTATTCCTCATCACCGAGACAGTCGATGACTTTCTGTGCCAGTTCTTTTACATCGGATATGTTGGTGTTTGCATAGATTCCGTATTTCACCTTCTCTCCGTCATCGAAACTGGATTCTCCGTTCATGACACAGTCGAATACATTCTTGCTTGCGGCAGCAAGGAAATTGGACCTGTAGTCCAGGTCAAGAGGCATGTCCAGCGGTTCACCCTCCATGGTGTAGACCTCTCCTCCAGCCTCCCTGAGTATCAGACAGCTTGCTGCGATATCTATGACTCTTATTGAATGGGTGTAGTTCTCGGACATCATCAGAAAACCGTCGACGGCACCTTCTGCGACCGAGCACATCTCTAAGGATGCACAGCCCATTGAACGTGAGGCCTTGATCCTTTTGGCTAATTCGAATGTAAACGGATCCGCTGATCTGCCCATGTAAAGGTGCATCGTGAGCTGATTGGGATTGTAGCATCCTTTGACGGAGATCCTTTTACCGTTCAGGTATGCCCCTTTCCCTTTCTCTGCCCTGTACTCGTCCCCGGTCACCATATTTCTGATGTACGCGTATGTCGCATTGCTCATGGATTTCCTGCATACTGCCATTGAGATTGTATAATATGGGATGTTTAGTGCTGCATTCCTTGTACCATCTATTGGGTCAAGGACAAGAATGTCCTCGGCACCGTTGTCCACATAACCGATTTCCTCACTCAGTACGTTCAGAGGCACATTCTTTGCTGCAATGTATCTGAGTACGGTGTTCTCAGCAATCTTATCAATCTGCGACGTGGGAGTGCCGTCTGCACCCATACAAATTTCCTCTCCGCGGTCTGAACCTTCCGGGATCAGATCGATCGCTTTTTTCACCTCATCCGCTATTGCAGTTAGAATATCCATCATCGGAAGTGCATCAAATTCCGCTTATATTGATTTATGCTGAGTTTTCAAGGACAAGAAATAATATCAGAATCCTGTATTCACTGACATGGAACCCCTCGCAGGCACTGACGGTTCGGTCTTCACGGACAGAGGAAGAATATACACTCTGTCACTGGACCCGGGAAAGAGAGTGTATACCGAAAGATTGGTGAAACATTCCGGACAGGAATACAGGGAATGGTCCGCTACCAGGAGCAAACTCTGTGCATATCTCACCAATAAAGGCAGATTCTTCCCTTTCACGAAAAACTGTAAGGTTCTCTATCTCGGTGCCGCGAACGGAACCACAGTGTCCCATGTATCGGACATATCCCCCGAAGGAACGATCTATGCGGTGGAATTCTCACCCAGGTCATTCAGGGATCTTGTTGCACTGTCTGAAAGAAGGAAGAACATCAATCCCATATTGGGAGATGCCACCAAACCAGATGAGTACGCATTCATGGTGGACAAGGTGGATGTCGTCTATTCCGATGTAGCACAGAAGGGACAGGCAGACATACTTGCGGACAACATGGACAGATACGGTGCAAGATACGGAATGGTATGCATCAAAGCAAGATCGGAAGATGTCACATCAGATCCCGAGAAGATTTTTGATATGTCCGAAAAAAGACTGAAAGAAAGAGGACTAAAGATTATCGAACGTCTGTCCCTTGAACCTTTCGAGAAAGACCATGTCATCATTTGCGTGGAGAGACCCAGGACGTCATACTGTGTGGCATTGGACGGTGACAGATTCCTTATGGTGTACCACCCCAGAAGGAAAGGATGGGAGATGCCGGGCGGAAAGATGGAACCGGGTGAGACTGCCGCGGATACTGCAAAAAGGGAATGCCTTGAGGAATCGGGCTATGAAGTGGAAATCATCGCCGAAAGGAACATCGGATACTGTGACGTCTGCGCCGCCAGGATCGTACGGAAGGTGTCTGACGGAGAAATGAAATCAGAGCTTTTCACTGAAATTCCCAATGAATTGGCATTCGATGTTCAGGAATATGAAGAAGTTATCCCCTGGGCGAAGTCTAAGTTTATAGACTAATAGAGATACAGTCCCTTTTAAATAGTCGTAGTAGATAACGAGAATCAGCCTCGCCGCCTGAAGTATTCAGAGGAATAAATCATGGCAAGAATGCATATTAGAAGAAAGGGAAAGTCCTGTTCCAAGCACCCCTTGGTCACCGAGAATCCTGAATGGGTTCCTCTCTCAGCCACCGAAATAGAGGACCTCATCGTCAAGATGGCAAAGGACGGTATCACATCAGCAAAGATCGGACTCAACCTCAGAGACCAGTACGGTGTCCCCAACGTTAAATTGGCAACCGGAAAGACAGTTACAGACATCATGAAAGAGAAGGGAGTCATGTCCGCACTTCCGGAAGACCTCTCCAACCTCATGAGGCGTGCAATTGCTCTCAACGTTCACCTCAAAAACAACAGGGGAGACATTTCCAACAAGAGAGGACTCCAGTTGATCGAAGCAAAGATCAGGAGATTGGAGCGCTACTACAAGAAGAACGGAGTTCTTCCTGCAGATTGGAAATATTCACTCAGTACTGCGGAGCTTATGCTTAAGTAAGGTGAATCATGGACGAACACGTCCTACCTTCCAAACTTCTTACACATCTATCTTCCGCTGCGAACACAATTCGCAGCCGGGAGTACATTCATGTTTTCTCACATTATGATGCAGACGGCGTATCCGCTGCAGGAATTCTGGCGTGTATGCTTGACAGACTCGGTAAGGAATATCAGGTCACACTGATGCCTGTGCTCAACGATGATACATTCACGTTGATTGAGGAATCCCCTTCCGAATGCGTCCTGCTTACAGACTTGGGAGCATCGTACATCAGTCAGTTGGAAAAACTGCACAAGATGGTGATTGTTCTTGACCACCATAACTCAGGACAGGATACCAGCAGATTCACATACGCCAACCCGCACCTCTACGGAATCGACGGAATGACATCCGGATGCGGAAGCACCATGGCATTCCTTCTCGCCGTATACATGGACGATAACAATTGGGATTTAGTGCAGATAGCATTCGGTGGATTGGCCGGAGACAGACAGTTGGTCAACGGTGCAAGCGGACTGAATGAGTATCTGATGAACGGTGCAATCGAGAAAGGATTCGTCAAAGCAGTAAGCGGATCGCTCGTTCCCCTCGGACCTTTGAGTAAATCGCTCTATCTTTCCACAGATCCTTACATCAGAGGGGTCAGCGGAAACCATGCGGGAGTTCAGAAACTTCTGGATGATGCAGGAATCCCTAACAGTAAATCGTACATGGATCTCACAGAAGACGAATTATGGAAACTCTCTTCTTTGATTTCCGTGAAACTAACAGACCAGAACGTTTCCGTAACAACGATGAAGGAGTCCGCCAGAACGAAGTATTACCTCACCGGGCTGAATATGGATGCCGAATATCTTGCGGATATCCTGAACGCCTGCGGAAGAGGTGAACTCGGAGGCATGGGTGTCGCACTGTGTCTCGGCGACAATGATGCTTTGCTCAAAGCGATGGAAATCAATGATGAGACAAAGAACAGTGTCATCGAAGCAATAGTGGAATTGGATTCCAGAGGACTCAAGCAACTCGATCACATTCAGTACTTCGACTCCAGTTCGTTGGGATATACAGGTATACTCTGCGGTATCGCAATGCAGTTCATCGGAAGTCCGGACAAGCCCACTATCGGAATCAACAACAAGGGCGAAGGGTTCGCCAAAGTCAGCTCCAGAGGAACATGGAGCCTTTTGGATAAGGGAATCGATCTTTCTATAGCGATGAGGGATGCTTCCGAATCCGTGGGAGGTTCCGGCGGAGGACACAGGATTGCCTCGGGTGCTTCGTTCCCTCATTACAAACAGGAAGAATTCCTCAGGAACCTTGATGCCATCATCGAGGACCAGAAGCTCAGTCACGCCAAGTGACATCCACTTCATCTGTTCTGAATCTCTGATCGACGACTGTATCTGCGATATCCATCCTTACTCCGGATTCGTACATCACATTTCCGAGCCATGCGATCATTGCCCCGTTATCCATGCATAACCTTCTGTCAGGGACATACATGACCGCACCGCGCTCTTCTGCCATATCCTGGATCATCTGCCTCAGACGCATGTTCTGGGCCACTCCTCCTCCCAAAAGGACCTCACCCTTTCCGATATGTGCCATAGCCCTCTCGGTGACCTCTGCCAACATTGCAAAACATGTCTCCTGTACGGAATATGCGATATCCTCAAGAGAATGTCCTTTTTTTCTGAGTGCGAGTGCTGCAGTCATGATTCCGGAGAAGGATACATCCATCCCTTTCACGGAATAGGGAAGATCCAACAGTTTATCCCCGTCCTTGGCCAGTTTCTCCAAGGTAGGTCCGGCATAGAATCCGAGGCCCAACTCTCTTCCAAGTTTATCGAACATGTTTCCGATACCTACATCGAGAGTCTCACCGAAAATACGGTATCTTCCGTTGTTGAATGCAATGATCTGTGTGTTTCCGCCTGATGCGTACAGAAGTGCAGGATCATGACAGCCTGTCACGGCCCTTCCGATCTCGATATGCGCTATGCAGTGATTGACTCCGATGATCGGTTTTCTGAGTCTGACTGAAAGTGCACGTGCTGCTGTAGCAGCAACCCTGAGACACGGACCGAGACCCGGACCCTTGGAAAATGAAACGACATCTATGTCCTTCATGGACACCTGTGCCTCATCCAAAGCCTTCAAAATGAGCGACGTTACTACATCGGCATGATGATTGGCTGCCTCACGGGGATGCAGTCCACCTTCCGGAGGACGGTACATATCGAGCACATTCGCTAATACCTTCTCCTCCGAATCCACTATTCCGACACCCAGTGTGTGTGCCGTACCTTCGATGCCGAGTGTAATCATCTGATTCTCCCAATGTCATCTACATAAAAGGTTCTTTGTGTCGGGTGCGGATTTTATGACTAAAAAATGTGTTTGATTCGGCCCGTTTTTACATCGGTTTCCGATGGCAGAGAGATACTGGAAAAGTGTGAAAAATATCAGTTTTTGACAGAAAAATGACTTATTTTGAGAACCTTTTGGGACGGTCAATCAAAAGCTATAATTATAAGAACGTAATTCCAGAATCATCGGGCTCGTGGTCTAGATGGTTATGACGTCGCCTTGACATGGCGGAGGTCGCCGGTTCAAATCCGGCCGGGCCCACTCATCTTCTGTTTTTGCTTCTGAGTTGTTGGCTCTCTTATAATTTGAGTGGAACTCAAATTCCGTAAGTGCTTACCGGTAATGGTTCGCTGATTTGTCTTTGACCGCGGACCTGCCTGGCTGCCCCCAGGCCGCGTTTCAATATGTTCATTGCTGCGTTGATGTCTCTGTCTAATCTAAGATCGCAGTAAGGACACTCATGTGTTCTTACCGACAGGTCTTTTTCGACTATGTTTCCGCATCTGGAACATATTTGGGAGGTGTATGCAGGATTCACTCCATGTATTATTGTA
>SUSX01000084.1 GCA_015063195.1 Thermoplasmata archaeon
ACCGTCGATGACACGGATCTCCGCCTTTCCTGCCTCGATCCTGTCCTTGAGGAGGAATTCCATGACCCTCTGTGCGGATGCACAGATGTAAGGTCCGATACCGTCTCCTCCGCATACACCTATGATGAGTTTGTCAACTTTATCGTAATCAACGGGGTCGCCCTCGTTCTTGAGAACCTCGACCCTTTCCAACTGCTTTCTGAGAAGCTTTTCGAACTTGTCCTTAGCCTCGATAATAGCCTGTTCGTCAACCATTGAAATTACCGAGGGGTAATCGCAGTCTAATAATTAAAGGCTCTTAATTTAGGTATATGCACAGCATTCTGCGGCCGAATCAAACATCAGTGATACAGACTCCTTTGGATCAAACGGAAAACGTCATCCAATATCCTCAGTGCACCTTTTGCTCCGAGTATAGGCTTTTCTACGAACGGTAATGTATGCATCGTAGGCATCCACATGTCGATACCTGCCGAACATATTTCCTTCTTCTGCATGAACTCCGCACTTATCCCGTCTGCAAACATCACATCGACTCTTGTTGAATCTATGTCTTTCCCGGTAACTTCCGTTCTGTTAATATCTGCCAGGAATTCCGTCAATCTTTCCCTGAACTCCGCAGACCACCAATCCTTTACGGTGACACATTCCGGGAACATGAAAAGATAACTGTACAGCCATTCCATCAACGGAAGGGTGAGTTCGCTGTCAATGTTCATCGAATATGTGAAACATCTGACACTGAAACCTTTCATTGAGGATCCTTCCAACAGCCTCTTGGCCCTCCTTTGCGATTTCTTCAGGATGTCCATGCCGGTTATGGACTGACATCAATCTGCTGACAAGATTCTGCGACCGTATCGTTCTGCTTTCAAAGGGAAGGATAATCACCAGCGGATCCGCATCCGAAGTTGTAAACAGGGATTCCATCAAAGAGGTTTTCGGGACAGAAGTGGAGATTGTCAGCCATGACGGTACCGTATATGCACTTCCGACGGGAACCGTTATGGATACCTGTGATAATGACTGATCTGGCTATATAAAAATCATATTCATTGCGGTGTAACGAATAATTCCCACCTGAAGTTATTTAAATCGAGGACGTGCCGATAACGGTCAGTAAGCAGTGTTAAACCTGGTACAGGATCTTTGTACCTTTCCTTTTCTTTTTATATCCCTTAAATTATAACGCGCGTTATGAGTAATATCTATGCTAAACTTGCGGATGTTATTGTCGCACATCCCAAGAAGATCATTGTAGCATGGATCGTATTACTGTTGATCGCACTTCCTATCGGAATACAGACCTTCACCAATGAAGATGTCCTCGTTTACGACATGACGGAGATGATCGATGACAGTTACGATTCTGTGAAAGGTCTTGAAATAATGGCAGACACCAATTATTACGAGACCGGCGGTGCATCCGTCGATGTCATAGTTGTCGTTGAGGATCCCGCTGATCCCGCTAAAATGGCCGCATTCCAACAGGATCTTTCGTCGGATCTGATAAAGAAGTACGGGCCCGAGGTAATGCTTACCCCAATGGGTAACTTCCAGAGTGAAGACGGAGAAACATCTATCACATTGTTCTCAGTCATGTTCCCCGAGGGATACTCCAACCTCGATCAGATTGATCCACTCAGAGGAATCATATCCGATATCGACTCCGGACTTACCACATATGTAACCGGAAACTCCGCCATGAACCATGATACTGAAGTAGGAGCATTGGAGGATGTCAAGAAGATTGATCCTTTCACAATCCTCCTTATCCTTATTCTCATCGGTCTTTTCTTCAGGTCATTGGTTGCAGCAGCAGTTCCTCCCGCAACCATCGGATTCGCATATGCCATGGTTCTTGCGGTCATTTTTGCTATCGCACAGTTCATGGGAGTGTACTACATCACAAGCACCATCGTCCTCATTGCAATGATGGGTGCAGGCTGTGACTACTGTATCTTCATCCTCGCAAGATACCGTGAGGAGAGAAAGGCAGGAAAGGATCATACTGCAGCACTCAAAGAATCAGTTACCTGGGCAGGAGAATCCATCACAACATCGGGAATCTCAGTCATCATCGGATTCGGTGCAATGGCAATCTGTTCATTTGCAATGATCCGTTCAATGGGATTGGTTCTGGCAGCAGGAGTACTGTTCGCACTCCTTGTCGCACTCACTTTGATCCCCTCAATCCTTGCATTGGTCGGAGACAAGATTTTCTATCCCACAAAGCTCGATGCACTCAAAGAGGATTCCAAAGTCATGAAGGGATGGTACGGAAAAGTATCCGCATTCGGAGACAGATACTTCAGGAACTCCGCCAAACATGCGATCAAATATTCAATACCCATAGTAGTCGCTGCAATCCTGATTACAATCCCCTTGGGATATGTCGCTGTAACCAACGAAGGTTCATACGACATGATCGGTGCAATGCCTGAATCAGAAGCGAAGGAAGGAATCGATACCATCGTCGAATACGCAGACGGCGGAATCATCATGCCCACATATGTCCTTATGGAAAGGGAAGTTGCTGCAGGAAGTGCACCACTGTTCATCAAAGACAGCATTGATCTCACGGAACAGGGACTCGGACAATTGGGAGTATGGTATTGGACCCCTGAAGGCAAGGAATACACCAATTGGTTCATGATTACCAGCACCAAGATGCAGAATGAGATAGACGGAATCTCCATGGTAAGCGGACCTGTAGATATGGAAGCTGCAGCACTCGCATACAAACAGGCAATGTCTGCTGTCGATCCCGATATGACAGAGTTCGATGCTCTCGTTGGAGTACTTACGACACAGTTCGGTGAATATGCAGATATGTTCAGCGGACTCATCCAGGGAATGGCAATGCTCCCGATGGAAGCTACTTATGGAATCGTCAACTTCATCATCAACGACCAGCTTCTCAGCTCAGTATCCAACGAGTACGACGGACTTCAGTACATGAAGATGATGATCGTCGTAGAGGACGAACCCATGTCTGATGAATCCATGGAAATCATCGGAGAGGCTAAGGAATTCATCAAGAATGAAGTCGAAGCTAGCAACGGACTCTTCTCTAACGGAATCGTTACAGGAACAGTCGCAGCGACATACGACATGTCAAAGACCGTAACAGACGAGTTCAAGATCGTTGAGGTTGTTGTCATCCTCCTCATCTTCCTCCTGCTGTTCTTCGTTATGAAGTCATACTTCACACCCATCCGTGCACTGGTCACAATCATCATGAGTGTCATCTGGACTCTCGGACTCACATTCATCGTGTTCGACATGTGGCTCGGATTACCGGTCATCTTCATGATCCCCATCATTCTCTTCGTCATCTGTCTCGGACTCGGAATGGATTACGATATCCTCCTTACCACACGTATCAAGG
>SUSX01000018.1 GCA_015063195.1 Thermoplasmata archaeon
TCCGCCCCCCCCCTCAGAGGCATCTGAAAGGGAAAGACATGCCACAAACATAGAGAGAGCGAGAATCAAAACCGAGAACAACATAATTTTTCCATTATTCATTTCGATCCCTTCTTGTCCTTTATCTAAGAGATTGTTTATTTTTAACAAAAATCTCTAGTCTAAGATTGTAATATAAAAGTTATGCTAAAACTGACAAATTTCTGAAATTTTTCTTTGACCCACTTCGTTAGATCACGGATGCCCTAATTTCATGAGATAAAATTACCCTGTTTTTTATATGATGAATGGTTCCGAACATGGAATCGCAGGAACAGGAATGTCGTATGATAATTGAATATAATCTTCAGGGATTGGTTCTGATTATTCTGAGTATAGGACAATATTGTAATCCTTCACATCTTATTATCTCAGCCATTACTATCAAAAAATCTATTATCAGATGAATTTGTTGAAAACTATGGATGAGACTTTTTCTCCAATTGTTTAGAGAAAAATCACAAAATGATGAACTTTCTCCAATCTTTTGGAGAAAAGTTGCTGTGAGGCATATTTTCTCTAATCTTTTAGAGAAAAGTTGTTCTGTCGAGTATTTTCTCCAACCAGATGGAGAAAAATAAAAGATGAATTTTCTCTGATTAGAAAAATAGAGCAGTTATCTGAAACTCCCGTAACTCTCTCATTATCAAAGCTGCATCACAACATCCCAATCATAATAAACACAGTCAGGATATACTGGCGCATGCACAACATCACAGTGGGCATGGAGTTCGATATCCTCAAGGAGAACAACAACATAGCCAACGAAAATTATGAAATGTTAAAGGAACACAACATTGTGTCCGTTGATTTTATGGGATCCATCGGTGCAGGAAAGACTGCACTCATCATCAAACTCGCTGAGAAACTCAGAGAGAAGGGACTCAGAGTACACGCAATCGCAGGGGATGTCACCGGCAGGGACGACATGAACCGTATGGTAGATTCCGGACTTACGACAACCAACTGTAACACCGGAAAAGAATGTCACTTAGATGCGAACATGATCCACAGATGTCTCCATGAGATCGACCTTTCATCGATTGATGTGCTTTTCATCGAAAACGTGGGAAACCTTGTCTGTCCTGCGGACTTCCCTCTTGGTACAGACATGAGGATTGTAGTAATCTCAACAACCGAAGGAGACGACATGGTAAGGAAACACCACGATATCTTCCTGCATTCCGATGCCGCAGTATTGAACAAGATTGATATCGCGGATGCTGTGGAAGTCGATCCTTCCGTAATCACAGGAGATTACGAGAAACTCACAGGCGGAAGGAAGGAAATGGTGTTGTGCAGCACTAAGAAAGAAATCGGATTGGATGAGATAATCTCAATCATGGGACTGTGAGGTGTTTGGAATGAAGGTATTGGCAGTAGGCGGAGGCGGAAGAGAACATGCAGCTGTTGAAGCACTTTACAGATCCGGATCCGAGATCTACAGTGTGATGAAGAACGCAAACCCCGGAATCATCGCACGTTCAAAGAAATACAAATTGGTAGACGAGAAGAATGTCGAGGAAGTCTGTGCATTCGCCAAAGAATGCGGAGTGGAACTCGCATTCATCGGACCTGAGGCTCCTTTGGAAGTCGGATTGGTCGATGCTTTGCAGGCAATCGGAATCAAATGTGCATCACCCACAAAGGCTGCTGCGAGGATCGAGACTTCTAAATCATTCATGAGGGAACTCATCAACAAGTACGGAATCGCAGGAAACCTCGGATACGCTTCCTTTGATAACGCTGCTGATACTGAGAAGTACCTCAAAACATTGGATCATGAGATCGTTGTGAAACCTGTAGGACTCACAGGCGGAAAGGGAGTGAAAGTTCAGGGAGAACACTTACTCTCGTTCGAAGACACCATGGACTACGTCAACGAGATTTTCGAGAACAACATCGGCGGTGCCGGTGTGATCATCGAAGAGAAGGCGGTCGGTGAGGAATTCACACAGATGGTCTTCTGTGACGGAAAGAAGGTTGTCCCTCTTCCCTTGGTTCAGGACCACAAAAGGGCATATGAGGGAGACGTCGGACCCAACACAGGAGGTATGGGATCATACAGTGACGGAAACCACCTGTTGCCCTTCATAACACAGGAAGAAAGACAGGCTGCAATTGACATCATTCAGAATGTTATCGATGCTATGGCAAAAGAAGGATGCCCATATCACGGAACACTCTACGGACAGTTCATGCTTACAGTCAACGGACCCAAGATCATCGAGTTCAATGCAAGGTTCGGAGACCCTGAAGCAATGAATGTTCTTTCAATCATCGATACACCTTTCGAGAAAGTATGTGAAATGATGGCAGACGGTACACTCAGCGATGATGTTCAGTTTGTTAAGAAAGCTACGGTCTGTAAGTATGTCGTACCTAAAGGATACGGTGTTAAATCCGAAACAGGAAAGGAGATCTCCTTTGATGTGGACGGAATCGAGAAATCCGGAGCTGTCGTCTACTATGCGAACATCGATGAAAAGGACGGAAAATTGGTCACTATGTCATCAAGATCCGCAGGAATCGTCGGTGTTGCAGACACAATTGAGGAAGCAGAACAGAACTGTGAGAAAGCTCTCGGATACGTCAAGAGCGACTGGATCTTCGTCCGCCATGACATCGGAAAGAAAGAATTGGTCCAGAAGAGAGTGGACCACATGAAACAGCTTCGTCAGTGATCATGCGAAGAGTGGCCGTAAAGGTAGCGTATTCGGGAAGTGACTTCTCGGGTTCACAGATTCAGCCTGAGAAAGTTACAGTGGAAGGAGAGATACTCTCCAACCTCCTCCGTATCGGTAACGGTAAGGGTGAAGAATGGTTCGACCTGAAGGGATCAAGCCGTACCGACGCAGGCGTGAATGCAACCGGGAATGTGTTTGTATTCAACACCGATCTTGATGATTACGAACTCCTTTCGGCACTCAACGCAGTATCCGAGAATGTTTTCTACAAAGGGATTGCGACTGTTGATGACAGTTTCAACCCAAGACATGCACTGTACAGAGAGTACAGATATCTCGTTCCCAAATTCGGAATAGATGTTGACAGAATGAAGGAATGTGCTTCTCTCTTTCAGGGAAAGCATGATTTCATAAGATTCTGTAAATTCGACGGAAAACCCACAGAGATTGAGATGGAACATATTTCCGTCGATGAGAAGAATGAATACGTTGAGATAACATTCAGATCACGTTTCTTCCTTTGGAATTTGATCAGAAGACTGTCTGCTGCCATGATTGCAGTCGGTAAGGGAAGATATGACCTGGATCATGTCAGAAGGGCACTGGACGGTGAGAATCTGACCTTCGGTCTTGCAAGGGCCGATGCCCTGACACTTACAGATGTTGTGTATCCTGATTTGGAATTTGATATGATTGATACAGAACCTCTGAAGAGAAAGGTCAGGGAAACAAAATTCACTGAACTTCTTCGTCAGGAATTCCTGGAATCCTTATAAGATACGAATCCATGCATCCTGTCATGGAAGGTCTGAAGGAGATTGTGTCATCCGTTGAGAAGGAACTTGTTAAAACAGAAGAGAAGAGAGAATATGCTCTTGCGGAGTCCAGAAAGATTATACGTCTCAGCAAGAGGATAATCCATTCGGTACATCTTGAAGAATCTTCGGAAAATGACAGGAAAACAATCAAAGAACAGATCTCCGCATTGATAGGTAATGTATCGGACTGTCAATGGATTCTTATCTCCGGACCGTTGGCGGATGCAATGATGGAATATGCCGAAGCTGAGATTCTCTGCAGTTCCGTATACGGTGAGAAGCTGCCTTCCTATGAAGATCTGGGTATCACCCCTCAGGCATGGATTATGGGTATGGCCGATACGATCGGTGAGATCAGAAGAGTCATTGTTACCAGACTTATGAACGGCAGAACTGATGAGGCGTTCTCCCTGTTTTCTGTTATGGAGGCTATGTGTGAAGAACTTCTGATGTTTGATGTTCCCGATGCGATACTCCCGATCAGAAGGAAACAGGATGTTGCCCGCGGAATCGTTGAGAAGACGAGATCCGACCTTATGGCTGCTAAGCTGAAGTGACATCAGATCGACGTTACTGGCAATGCGTAAATATCATCTTTAATAGGATACGGCCTGTCAGTCAGACACATTACACATTTCGATCCTATGGGATATTGTGACGGGATTCCGTGTGCCATTGCCTTGATGTCATTCCATCCGAACTCGATGCCTGATTTACATTCAATCAGAGAAATTTTACCGTCTTTCACCATAACCAGATCAATTTCTTTGTTATTTCCGTCCCTGTAATAATAGAATGGGGACTCCATCTTTGCGTTCCGGTATGTCTTCAGAATCTCGTTGACCATGAACGTTTCAGTCATTGCGCCTTTTAGATAACCTGCCATAAGACTGTCCACATCCAATACTCTTGCAAGATAACATGCCAGTCCTGTGTCCCAAAAATACAGTTTGGGACGTTTGACTACTCTTTTGGATGTTGATCTGTCCGAATATGGTTGCAGTAAGTGTATGATATCTCCGGCTATCAGAACAGAGATCCATTCTTTGATCGTCTTACCGTCAACACCTACATCCGAGGAGATTTTTTCATAATTCAGTTCCTGCCCTGTGAGGGATGCAACCAACTGAAGGAAAATGTGGAATTTTTCCTTATTGCGTATATTGATGATCTCTGTAACGTCTCTGTTGATGTATGTCTCCACATAATCTGAATAGAATTCTTCGGTTGTCAGATTTTCTTCCACTTCCGGTTCAGGATACATGCCATGCAGGACTCTTTCAAAAAACTGTCTTGTTGATAGATTGTAATCTTTCGACCTTTGAATATTCTCATCCAGATTCAAATTGAAAGGAACCTCTACTCTGCCTATTACTTCACTCATTGATAGTGGGGACATATTCACTATTGATACTCTTCCTGCTAGAGAATCTGTGACTCCGTCCATTAATTTGTATGCTTGACTACCTGTGAGAACATACATCCCTTTGTTGTCTTCTCCCTGTACCTTACGGTCATCTATAATTGACTCAATGTATTCCAATAGATTTGGAGCATATTGAACTTCATCTATTATCAACGGCCAAGGATGCATATCTAAAAATGTACTCGGATTGCTTCTGGCGAGAGAACGTTCTTTCTGATTCCTCAGAGATACATAGTTGTAACTTTGCTCATCTCTGAGTTTGAGACATAATGTGGTCTTTCCGACCTGACGTGCTCCGGTAATCAGAGTAACAGGGCGCAGCGATATACTGTGCAGAATCTGCCTGTAAATCGTTCTCTCTATCATATATCATATTATCTGGCTCAAACTATTTATGTATTTTCGGAGTACAACTCCGAATTTACATATAATCTGATTGAGATCAATAATATAGGCTCTCCGATAATTTGAGTGGGAGGATCTTTTTCTCTTCAGAGATCGGTTAGGATGCTATTTTGATGAACGTTTATCAATCCCTCTCCGATTCGGGAAATTCGGGCGATTCGGTGACCTCCCCCTCAGAGATTAATATAGAGTAATCAACAATCAACAAAACAAGATGGGAAAAGACAACTTTCACAGTTTCAGAAAGGAGTGTACACATTCTGTTATCTCAAATAATTCTGGAGAGAAATCCGATGAAGGATATTTCGTCAGAACAACAGAGTATGCTCTTTACCCTAACAGGGAACAGGAAAGAAAGTTATTGTTATTCCTTGAAGTCTGCCGTGAAGTCTATAACAGATTATGGAAAGTCTGTAAATTCCTTCTCGAACGTAATCTCGGCCTTCCCAGTGACAGATACCTGATGGATATTGCAAGAGGTATCTGGAACCATAATGAATGGATGAAACCCATCTATCAGAACTGTTTGAATGATGTAGCTAAAAGAGTACACAAAGCATTCAGAAGTTTTCTGAAAGGAAGAAAAGAAGGAAGGAATGTAGGTTATCCCAGATACAAATCCAGAAACAGGTACGATTCATTCACATACCCTCACCCTCAGGGCTATTATTTCGTTTCCAAAGACGGTAAGAAAGGAGGGTTCGACCGTATAAGATTGGGAAAAATAGGGAACATAAGATTCGGTAACAGATTCAGAATTCCCGGAATAATGAAAACCGCAACCATATCTCGCACAAGAGTCGGAAAGGAATACAGATGGAAGATCTGTATCGTTTGGACAGTCAATAAATTCACTGAACATCAGACATCTTTGGATTTTGAAGATTCATACAGTAAACCAATCGGGATGGATCTTGGATTAAGATCATTAGCTGCATTCTCCGACGGAACAGTAATTCCCAACGATAATACGTACCACAGGAAAGAGTCTGAATTAGCCAAAGTACAAAGGAAACTTTCCAAAGCAATCGAGGACAATCCGGATTACAGAAGATCGGATGATTACTACAGAATGAGGGCCAGGCTCACCCATAAATTCAGAAAACTGAAGAATCACAGAAGAGACCTGTACCACAAAACAACCCGGGACATTACAAACAATCACGGAGACATATACGCAGAATCATTGAATGTCAAGGAATTATCCGAAGAAACTGAAAGTAAAACCATGAAAAAACAATTCAGAGATGCAGCATGGACTACATTCATGAACATGTTATCGTACAAAGCGGAAGAAGCCGGTACAATAATACATGAAGTGAATCCTGCATACACCTCCCAGATATGTTCCAGATGCGGAAACATAGTCGAAAAAGACCTGTCGGTAAGAACACATGAGTGTCCATATTGTAATCTGAGGGTGGACAGAGATATCAACGCAGCAAGGAACATATTAAAACGCGGCCTGGGGGCAGCCAGGCAGGTCCGCGGTCAAAGACAAATCAGCGAACCTTTATCGGTAAGCACTTCAGGAATTTGAGTTCCACTCAAATTATAAGAGAGCCATAAGTTTAAATGGAAAGGCCGAAGCCTTTCTGTTTAACGCCTTGCTTTAGGCTTACCGTAGTTCCTGATGGGCTTGCGGTAGATGTAGATTGCAAGGATTGCGAGGATGATCACAACAACGACTGCAAGGATCTCGATCCAAGTGTAATCGTTTGCACTTGCATAGAAGTTGTGTGTGCTGTCAGGTCCGAGTCCCTTGATCATTCCTCCGAGACCGGTTGTGTCTGCCTCGAGGTAGAACTTTCCGTCGGAAACGTTCTTTGTGATGTACTCGTAGGAGACTTCTTTGGTTCCGTTGGCTGAAACAACGACATCCTGCCTGCTGTCATCCATCTTCTCTCCGTTGACGACGAAGTAGACCCTGAAGGACCTCTCTGCATCTCCTGTGTTGGAGATTGTTGCAGTGAGCTTGATGGGATCGACGAATTTGACTGAATCAGACCTCTCCTGTGAGACTGCCTCATCTCCCTCACCCTTTGTGAAGACTACCTTGACCTTGTAGGATCCGGCATCGTTTTCGGAAACTGAGATTACAGCAGATCCGTTTGCTGCTGTACAGGTTCCGGTTCCGTTGCTGATTCCTCCGGAGACTGCCTTACCTGATGAGTCGTAGAGCTTAGCTTCGTACTTGTAACCCTCTGCATCTGTCCACTCGATGACGTATTTGATCGATGTGTTGACCTTTCCGTAATCGAGGTCTTCCTCTTCGATACTGAAGGAGGTTGCCGCCGCAGAGTCATCTGCGACGAGGAATACTCCTGCGATACCGATCATCGCGAAGATTCCGAGTATTGTGAATAACTTTACTTTCTGCGTGCAAACACCCCCCTCTTGGTTGCCATCCAAACGGTGAGGATAGCAAGGAGAACTATGATTGCCAGGAGTGCCCAGACAATTACGGGAACAGCTCCCTTGTCATTGACGACTCCTCTTCCGTCTGCCTCCATCTCGGTGACTTCAACCTCTGCATCTGTGGGTTCGCCGGTTACTGTTGCTGACTTACCGCTGATCTTGACGTTGTCGTCATCTGTTGTGTATATGTTGGCGACTTCTGTGGTTGTGCATGTAACTGTTGCGTTGAGGTTAGGTACATCTGCATCTGCACCCTCGGGTGTGAACTCGATCATGACCTTTGTTACACCGGGCTGTGCCTTGACTGTGTACTTTCCTGCCTCTCCCTTGACGATTCCGCTGTAGAGACCGTCGACTTCAACTGTTGTGAACCATCCGTCTTTCTCGGAGATTCCGGAGATGTCGAATGTCTTGGTGAATCCGTCGAGGTTTGTGATCTCGATTACATAGGAGTAGCTGTAGTCACCGACGATTGCCTCACTTGTGTTGACGATTGTTCCGTAGTCAAGTGCTGCGGGCTTGGATTTGCTGTCGTCCATGATGACCTTGTACTCAGGGCTTCCGTCGATTGTGACGATGAGCTCTGTGGATGCAAGGGTGTAGAGACCGCTCTTGTATGCTCCCTTGACTGTGATCTCGGGGCTCTCTCCGCCTGCTGCGAGTGTGAAGGATGTGATGACCTTGTTCTCACCAGTCATGAATGCGATTGAATCCCATCCTGCTCCTGCTACAAGTTTGTAGACCTGTGCCTTTCCGGTGTTGTTGGTAACTGCCTTGGCAGGAATCTTGTATGTTACTTCAACATTCTCGCCTGCTGTTACTGTAGGCTCTTTGATTTCAATGACATTCTCTGAACCCTCTGCTGCGAAGTTGTAGGTCATGTCTGCTGTTGCGGTGACCTTTCCTTTTGCAGTGTACTTTCCGGTTTCTGACTCAAGGACTGCATCAAGTGTTGCTTCCTTTCCTTTGACTGCTGTGAAGCTGTACTTTCCGTCGTTGACTGCTGTGACGAATGAAGTTCCGTCCATTGTGACTGTGAGGTCACCGTCAGCTGCGTATCCGACGAATCCGCTGACTTCACATGCATCTGCGAGTGCTACTGTGACATCAACGTTCTTGATTTCTTTACCGTCGATGTTGGAGTAGTAGACCTTTCCTTCCTCTGTGACCTTGAGTACATATCCCTCTCCGGTGTAGTTGAGGAGGTACTGGGTTGCTCCCTCGGATGTGTATCCTTTGTATGATGATCCGTTCTCACTGATGAATGAGACCTTTGCATCATCTGAGAGATCATTGATTGTTACTGAAACGAATCCTGCTGCCTTCTTCGCATCCTCGACTGTTCCTGCTCCGACGAGTGCGGAGAGTGCAACCTCGGTTGCGGGTGTGAAGTAGAAGGTTCCGCTGTAGTAGTACAGGGATGATTCCTCTGTTGTGCTCTTGACACCGAGGGTGACTGAGAGCCTGTTGTCATCCATCTTGAACTTGTCTCCGACCTTCTTCTCTTCGGATCCGATCTTGAGCTTGAGTCCGTCTGCACCTGTTCCGAGGTCGTTCTTGATTGTGACTTCGGATGCGACTGTAAGGTCATGGTCCTTGCTCTTGGTCTTGTGGTCTGCATCGACAACGAACTTGTCTCCTCCTTCCTCCTTGAAGGAAAGTGCTGCGTTGTCCTCGGAGACTGTGAATGAAACAGCCATGTCTGCGGGGACGTACATCTGGTACCTTCCGTCGGAGTTGGTCATGAGTGTGAACTTGCTTCCGTTGATCTCGGTATCGACTGAAAGGTATCCGTAGTCGACATCGTCGGACCATGAGACTGTTCCGTAGATCCTGTCTGCGGTCTTGAGCTCGATCTTGTTGTCATCGGCAAGTGTTCCGAAATATGCAAGAGAGTTGTTTGTTGCGTAGACTGTGTTGACTCCCTGGGGAACGTATGCTGTGAACTTGCTTCCGTCGACGACTGCTGTGAAGACTGAACCGTCGCCTGCGATGAAGTAGACATCTGAACCGCTTCCGTTTGAAAGTGTCCCCTCGATCTTTGTCATTGCATTACCGGATGCGAGATCCACTGAAGCGGATGATGTAACATCGACAGTCTTGTATGCGATCTTGTCTCCGATAACGGAGGTGAATGTGTATACAGACTTACCGATTGATGAGACAGGAACTGAAACCTTGTCGTCTCCGGTTGAGACGAAGGAGGTCATGTATCCGATTGAGGAAATTGTGACCATTGTTCCTGCTGTTGCCTTAACTGCGACTTCCTTTCCGGGAAGTGCTGTGATTGTCTTTGATGTTGATGATGAGACACTTACTGAAGATGACTTGGGTACGTATCCGTCACTGAATGATGCAATGTAATCGCCCTTGGGGACAGTGATAACGACCTTTCCGTCTGCTCCTGTTACACCGGATGCTGTTGCTGTTCCGGAGAGTGTGAGTGTTGCTCCCTTGACCTTTGCACCGTACTCGTCGGTGACTGTGAACGTGATGTCATAGACGTCTGCTGTGAGTACTGCTACCTGTGCTGCCTGAGCGACGGTTGTGTACTCAGAGGAGATAATCTCCTTTCCGTTCTGTGAGATCTTGATTGTGTATGTTCCGAGAGGTACTGTTACTGCACCTGCTCCGAGGTCGGTTGTGCAGGAGAAGTTGTCTCCCTCGATGTCAACCACATACTGGGAACCGGTCATTGATGATGCGGATCCGTTGATGTAGAATGAAGCATCGATTGTGAGCTGTGTCTCGACTGAAGCTGTGAGGTCCAATGAACCTGATGCTGCCTTTGAACCGAGGTAGACTCCGCCGTCGATTCCTGTTCCGCCGTAGTAGTAGACGATTGTGGAGTTTGCAACATCCTTGACGTAGATCTGGAATGCTCCGTCTGCGTCGGTGAACTCGGTTGCGTACTGGATACCGTCTGCGTCAACTACTGAGACACGGACTCCCTCGATTCCTCCTGCTGCATCTGTTACCTTACCGGAAACTGCTGAACCGGTTGCATCGACGTATCCGAGGACGACAGGAATTCCTGAGAGGTAGTTGATTACTCCTCCCTGCTTCTTCTGAAGCTCCTGTGCCTCCTTTGCATCCATCTGCTTCCATCCGTCATCGGATGCGACTGCGTTGTCATTGTCGTTGTACATTACCTGCCAGTAGACGACCTCATAGTTGCTGAGACCGTATCCGGGCTGTACTTTAACGTTGGAATCTGCTGCTGAGAGTGCTACGACGTACTCGTAGAGTGAACCGTATCCTGCCTCTGCGGGAGTCATACCGATGTATGTCCTGTAAAGGAGTGAGTCGTACATTGCATCGGTCATTCCGAAGATTCCGTAGTAATATGTGTTGTAGTCGAAGACGGTGTACTTGCTTGCCTCTCCGTATCCTCCTGTGGAATATCCGTTAAGGAGAGCCATCTGTGTGAATACTGAACTGTATCCGTAGAACAGAGGGAACATGTCACCGCTTACTGCGACGTATTTTATGTCCTTTCCAGTGAGGTCGCATACCTCTTCGTAGAGGACGGAGATCTCGTAACCTGAGAAGTTCTCTGAAAGGTATCCTGTGAGGTACAGGTACTTGACGTTCTCTGCTGAGATATCGGCGGAGACTGCTCCGTACTTCTCAATGTCTGAGATGACGAGTGATTTTACTGATTTCCAGTCCTCTTCGCTGTCTCCCTTGTCTGCGGGGACCTTTGCGTTATCGTTCTCGAGGACTGCTTTGAAGACCTTGACGTCGGTCTCATCGAATCCTGCGGATTTGAGTGCTGTCTGAACATCTTCTGTGAATCCGTAGTAGACGAGGAGTGCGATCATCATTGCAGCCGTTGATTCTCCGTTGGTTCCGTTTGCCAGGAGGATGTTGGATGCTGAGACCGCTCCGTTACCGAGAGTGTCTGTGAGTGAAAGTCCGTTTCCGTAGATTGCGATGTCGTCGGAGTACTCCAACCAGGAAACGGTTGCACCGTCTCCGATCTTTCCGTTAAGGTCGGTCATTGCGCCTCTGACCTCCCAGAGATCGTCGGTCTGGATTGTGTATGTGAGTCCGCCGAACCTGTCTCCAATAACTCCGTTGACGCTCTCGTTGTATTCGGAAACGTCACTGCTTGAGATGCTTGCGTCGATTACGTTAACCATGTTGGGAGCTGCGACCAGTAACAACGCTACCAAAATTGCAACGAAAGGCTTGGGTGAAATGACTCTCCTGAGTTTTGTCTTACCCTGTGCGGTCTTGATTCCGGCGAAGTATGCCTTGAAGTCGATGTGATCAAGAACGAACTTCGTGAAGAATGCGAATCCGAGTGCAAAGATGGGTGCTGTGATCACACTGCTCTCGATATCGGATACTCCGAGGAGTGCGGATGCGAGAAGCCAAACGACTGTGAACACATAGACTGGGGATGAGATGTTCTCCTTCACCTTGTACAACATGATTGCAACTGAGAAGAACACGAACCAGTAGGTCAGCCATCCGAAGAATGCTGCATACATAGAGAGTGTCATGTGTGTACCGCTGACATCTGCGTATGCGGGGTTGACCACGGTGTTACCGTTGACGATTGCTGAGAACAGGTCGGGCATAACGAATGCGAGTACGGCGAAGATGACTGCCGTAACGATTACGAATGCGGGAATTGTGATGGTCCAGGGCTTCTTACCGAGTGCTGCGAATGCTACACATGCCACTGCTGCGAATGCACCTGCGAACACGGGGCCTGATGCGACTGTGTCCCAAAGTCCGACCACGATGTAGTAAACTCCTGCGATGATGACTGCGAGGAGTACCACCAATGAATAGAGGAATGCCATAGGCATCGGGTTCTTTCCCTTGAAGCGGTCGATGAGAACCTGGATGACCATAACTGCGATGAGAGGCAGAATGACGGCCCTGAATCCGGTCCAGGAGATTGCTGTGAGTGCGAGGAAAATTCCTGCTACCACTGCGAATTTGACCGCTGCCTTGTTTCCTGAGATGATTCCCTTGATTCCTTCGGAGTCTGTTCCGTTGAAGGATTTGACCATCTTCACAACAAAGATTGCTGCGATGATGAAGAGAAGCAGTGTGAATGAGAGCCCCTCTCCGTTGGAGAAGACGGACTGCCTAACCACGATAGGACACAATGCAAGGAACAATGCGGAGAGGTATCCTGCGAGCTTGTTGCCGAACAGTTCCTTTCCGAGGAAGTACATGGGGATACATGCAAGAACTGCGAACAGGGGACCTGAAACTGCAAGTGCAAGAGATGCTGCTGTGTTTATGTCCCCGCAGAATACGTTGAACGCTCCGGCGAATGCACACATTACCACGTTGAACAGAAGTGATGCTGTCGTGACAGATCCGTACGGGTAATACTGCGACGCGTCTGTAATCAGAAGCTCACCGTTGAGCAAGCTTGTGATGAAGCGTAAGTTGTCTGACGATGCTGTTCCTCCCGAGAGGGCGAAATCACTGCCTGCAGATGTTCCGAAAGAGAATGCAACTCTTACGAATGCTGCGAGAATCAGGATTATTCCCATGATGATCACGGGACGCCAGTTCCTCTTGGAGGCTGGATTTTGTTTTTCCGACGGAGTTCCCTTCTGCTTAGGGACTTCCGTAACTTCGGCCTGGTCTTTGCGCATTATATATTCTCCGCTAAAGTAGAATGACGGACGATTATTGCCGTCCTATATAATACTTATAGAAAGGAAAAGGAGGGGATGTAAAGGGTTTTCCCGCTCAGAGGGCGGATTTGACATCCTCACAGATCTGCTTCGCAACTGATCTGGGATCGTCTGCCTCATATATGGCACGTCCTACGATGACGTAGTCTGCGCCTGCCTTGATGGCAGCGGATGCGGAACCGCCCTGTGCGCCGACTCCGGGCGTAAGGATGAGCTTATCACCGACAATGCTGCGGATGAGACTGATTCTGTCCGGACGTGTCGCTGGTGCAATGAATCCTGCCGCACCGTTCTCCACTCCCATCTTAGCCAGCTCTTCTGCATGCTTGGCTGTGAACATGAGTCCTCCGGGATGGCTCATCTCCGTAACGGCGATGATATCTGCCTTTCCGTCTGCTGCCTCTACGGCTGCCCTCATGGAGTCGTCGCCTGTGAAAGCATGGACTATGATTGCGGATGCTCCCCTAGAGACACAGTTCTCCACTATGAGACGGACCGTGTTAGGGATGTCTGCGACCTTGAAGTCACAGATAACATCGGTAATCTCCGCAAGTCTTCCGATCATGTCAGGGCCTGCTGAAAGTACCAGGGGCCAGTTGATCTTGACTGCATCGATGTAATCCGAAACGGAATCCACGATCTTCATGGCTTTGTAACCGTCGGTCTCGTCAAGTGCGAGAACGACGCGTGTCTCTTTCTTCATATGAGAGAGGATACTCACCGAGCATTTATTAAGAATTCTGTCAATGACTGGGCAATGAAGTTTGAGTACATGGAATGCGGATCCGTGAGAAACGGTCCGCTGGCAGTCGGATGCCAGCATTGTGTCGAAGGCGGAAAGATGGTTCTTTTCATCACCGGAAAATGCGATATGGGCTGCTACTACTGTCCTGTATCCCTTGAGAAAAAGGGCAAGGACGTCATCTATGCAAACGAACTGAAGACTTCTGAGAAGAGAGCAATCCTTGAGGAAGCTGAATCCATGAACGCAACCGGAACGGGAATCACCGGCGGAGATCCGTTGATGAACGTTGAAAGAACGGTTAATGCGATAAGGATGCTCAAGGACCATTTCGGTGAAGATCACCACATCCACCTCTATACAGCAACATTCAATCTTGAGAAGGTTAAAACTGTAGCCGAAGCAGGATTGGACGAGATACGTTTCCATCCTCCTGTAAAGATGTGGACCAGAATGGGTGAAACGGGACTGAAGGAGATCGTAGAATCTGTCAATATCGATGTCGGAATAGAAGTGCCAGCACTTCCGGATTACAGAGATGAGCTGCAGGAAATGGTCGATTATGTTAAGGATATCGGAATCAAATTCATCAACCTGAATGAGCTTGAATTCTCCGAAAGTAACTGGAATATGATGAACTCACACAGTTACGATCTTGTTGATGAACTGTCATCAGCGGTATACGGTTCCGAACAGACCGCACTGCACATTATCGATCTTTATCCTAATGTTCCTATCCTTTTCTGTTCATCCACATTCAAGGACGGAGTACAGCTCAGGAACAGACTCATCCGTAAGGCTGAGAAGACCGCCAAGGAATACGACGTCATAACAGAGGACGGAACCATACTCAGAGGTGTCCTATATGGAGACCTGAAATCTGCAGTCAAGATTCTGATGGAGGATTATGACGTTCCCGAGGAACTGATGTTCCTTGACGAAGAACGCAACAGACTGGAAGTTGCATCCTGGGTCCTTGAGGAACTTTCTGAGGAATTACCGTTCAAATGCTACATCGTGGAAGAATACCCGACGGCAGACAGACTGGAAGTCGAACGTATTCCTCTCAACTGATTCTGATAAAAACGAAAAATTATTTACAGCGCACCCGTAGGTGCGCATGAATACTTTCCCTGAAGGGAAGTAAAGGGTTTTATCCTTGGGACGACCGATCGAAGGGGGTCCCGATCAGTCAACGCTGATGCTCTGAATCTCGTGGTGCCTGTTGACGATGTCTCTGGCAATACGGAGATTCTTTCCTGCCTTTCCGATGGCCCTGCCTTTGAGCTTGGGGTCGACGGTGACGGTGGCATGCGTGATATTACCGCGCTGCTCGATCTCGACCTTCTGGGGGGCATATATGTGGAACACATTCTTCACGAACTGCTCAGGATCCTCCGAGTACTCGACGACCTGGATGTTCTTTCCGGTCTTGTCCTTGAGCTTGATCATGTGTTCGCCCTTCTTACCGACTGCTGTGTTTCCCTGTCCTTTCTCTACGACAAAAACCAACTTGTCATCTGTATCCATACAGTCTTTGACGTTTGCTTTTGTGATCATCTCAAAGAGTGAGATGTATCTGAGAGTGTCCTCCGTAAGTACGATATCTGCAGACATATTCTCACAGCGTTAAGATGTTGGAGGTACCCTTGTCGATGACCGCAAGAGCGGATACCGAGAACGGCTTTCCGCAGAGTGCGCCCAACTCCATGTTGTTACCCTCGTAAACGTGGACTTTTACATCGAGGTTTCCGGCCGTAAGGACTTCACTGGGACAGTTCCTTGCGATGATAACCATCTGTGCCTTTCCTGACTTTACTGCTTTCTCTGTCTGATCTACTCCGAACTCAACCTCTCCGGTTGCGATTGCGGACTTCAATGCTCTACCAATATCTATAGCCATTATTCATCCCCCTTTTTGGGTGTGTAAATTAAGTTTACGGCTCCGGTACCGAGTGTAACCGGCTGACCGACGATGATGTTTTCAGCAACTCCTTCAAGGTGGTCCACCTCTCCGTTCATTGCTGCATGGAGCAAGTGCGGTGCCGTAATTTCGAACGCTGCCCTTGCCAATACACTTGATTTCCTTCCGGAAATACCGTGCCTACCGATGGCCTTCACATAACCGTCATTGGTCATGAGATCGGCCACAAGCATGATGTGTCTGATATCAACGTTAAGACCTGCCTCGGAAAGTGTTCCGAATGCTTCCCTGATGATTGCGTTCCTTGCGGCCTCGATACCGAGAACGTCTGCAACCTCCAGGATACTGTTGGTCATTGTCTTCTCGTTGTTGACTCCATCTACCTTGAGGACTTCCTTGAGGTTGCTTCCCTCGGTAATGATCTTCCATCTGTCATCTCTGTCCTTTGTAAGAACAGCCCTTGAGATTCCGTCGATTCCTTTGATCTTTGCATTCTTGACTGCATCGGAAATTACCTGAAGCTTCTTGAATGAAGGTTCATCGGATGTGACTGTAATCTCGAAGTCATCGGATGAGACCAATCCGCGGAGGGCCTTTACCTTGTTGAGCCTCTCGATTATGTCTGCCATTGTGACACCGCGCTCGTCCATCTTACGCTGGTCGGGGTGGATGATCATCCTCATGTTGGTGATGTCTGTCTCCACTGTTGCGATGTTCAGCAATGATGTAGTCTCAATCTCGTATGAAACGAGACGTGCGACCTTCTCATCTTCTGCGGCCAATCCCTTGAGGGGAATGTCCATAGAAGGTGTACTGGGAATACGCCTAGCATCGACAATCTCGATCAACCTGGGCAATCCCTGTGTCGTAAGGATGTTTGCAACTCCTGAGAAGTGGAAAGTACGCATGTTCATCTGTGTACCGGGTTCTCCCAGGGAGTGTGCTGCCATGACACCTGCGGACTCGTGAGGGTCCATGCGGTGGCTCTGGTACATACGGTCTGCGACTGTGAGGAGTTCCCTGCACTTCTCGTCGCTGATGTCTGCACCTTCGAGACGTGATGCGATGTCCACGATTACCTTGAGGGGGAGCTTGATTCCGAGCTCTTCCTCCATGGCGAGGAGTTTCTTCTCTTCGTCTGAGTACTCGTGGTGCTTGTTGCTCACAATCTCCATGTGAACGACTTCCACTTCCTCCGCCTTCTTCTTAGCGGTGGATCTGGAAGCACGCTTTCCTACCTTTGTGATGACGTCGTTTGCGACCTCTTCCGAGAGTCCGATCTCCATGAGGCCTTCAACACCTGCTTCGCTGATAGATTTCAGTGTGCTGAATTTGGTCAGAAGTTCGTCTGCGACGGATGTCTCGACACCCCTTGTGACCAATGCGTTGAATGTATCTTTCTTAGCCATTTCACTCACTCTCGTATTCGGTTTCGCTCTCGTAATCGGAGTTCTCCTCTTCGAAGTACTCCATTTCGTCCTTCTCACGGCTTCCGTAGTCCTCTCCTACATCTCTTGAATCGAGCCTGAGGAGAGCATCTGCATCATCCCCGAGGACCTCGGTGAACAGGTCGTCCATATCGATGACCTTTCCTCCGACCGACCTTGTGGGGTCTGTTCCGTCCTCTCCGTATCTGAACTGGATAATTGTGTCTGCCGTGTTCCTGATTGATCCGTCAGCAGTGAGCTTGAGGTCTTCGAGTGCCGAGACCAATCTCCTCTGCATGTATCCTGACCTTGATGTACGGACCGCAGTATCGACCAATCCTTCTCTTCCTCCCATTGCGTGGAAGAAGAACTCGGTGGGTGCCAATCCGGTCTTGTATGAGTTGGTGACGAATCCTCTTGCGAATGCTCCGAGGTCTCCCTTCTGGAAGTGGGGGAGAGTCCTGTCTGCGTATCCTCTTGAAAGCCTCTCTCCACGAACCGCCTGCTGTCCGACACAACCTGCCATCTGTGACAGGTTAAGCATAGAACCACGGGCTCCTGCCTTTGCCATGATAACTGCGGGGTTCTGCATACCGAGGTGCTTTCCTGCAATACGTCCTGCTTCATCACGAGCCTCTCCCAGTTTACCCATGACTTTTACCTCGAGGGTTTCCCTAAGTGAACGTCCGGGCATCTGGTCGAGTGTTCCGTCCCTGTAGGACTGAACGAGTTCGTCCACATAGTTGATACACTCTGCGTTGTAGTCTGCAATCTGGAGTTTTGCTTCCTGGGGGATATCCTCGTCATCGATACCGGTACTGAAACCGTGGTTCATGATGGAACCCAATGCGATTCTTGTGACCTCGTTGATGAACTGACATGCTCTGTCTGCTCCGTAGTCACGTGCAATCCTGTCGAGGATCTTTCCTTTGCTGTTTCCGATTGCCTTAACATCAATTGTACCGCAGATGAGCTGACCATCACGGATCTTGACGTATGCGTCCGACTCACACTGCTCTTTCTTACATGCTGCTCCGCATCCCTGACAGATCGATGCTTTGAATGTGGTCCTGAAGTCCTTGGGGAGGACGACTGAGAACAGCTGCCTTCCGGTCCAGTACTCGTTTCCGTTCTCATCGATCTGAGGTTCGGGAATCTCGATGTTGTCCAGTTTTGTCAGGATGTTCATTGCCTGTGCCCTGTCGAACCTGGGGTTCTCGTGGGTAAGGAAGTATGCTCCTGTGATGTGGTCGTGGATGGCTCCGATGATGGGACCTCCGTACCTGGGTGACAGGATGTTTTCCTGTACCTGCATAATGATACGTGCCTCTGCACGTGCCTCCTCACTCTGGAGGACGTGAAGGTTCATCTCGTCACCATCGAAATCTGCGTTGTACGGAGGACAGACGCAGAGGTTGAACCTGAATGTACGTCCGGGCATGACCCTGACACGGTGTGCCATCATTGACATCCTGTGAAGTGAAGGCTGCCTGTTGAAGAGTACAACGTCACCGTCGATGAGCTGCCTCTCGATGATGTAGTCTACATCAATACCCTCTGAGACTTCCTGGCAGTTACGGTCTGTAACCCTGATCCTCCTTCCGTCTGCCCTGATGACATAGTTGACTCCGGGAACGTAGTTTCCGTCGTCGTCGGTAGGCTCTGTTCCGCCTGCGACCATCTGCCTGACCTTCTCGATGTTGTTCTCGTTGACGTGCAACGGAACTGTGAGCTCTCTTGCTGCTGTGATAGGTACTCCTACCTCATTGATTGACAGCAGAGGATCGGGTGAGATGACTGTACGTGCGGAGAAATTGACACGCTTACCTGACAGGTTGGATCTGAAACGTCCTTCCTTACCCTTAAGCCTCTGTGTGAGTGTCTTGAGGGGACGTCCGGACCTGTGCCTTGCGGGAGGAATACCGGATGTCTGGTTGTCGAAGTATGTTGTTACGTGGTACTGGAGAAGTTCCCACAGATCTTCGACGATAAGCTGGGGTGCTCCTGCGTCACGGTTCTCTCTGAGCCTCTGGTTGATCCTGAGGACATCGACGAGCTTG
>SUSX01000085.1 GCA_015063195.1 Thermoplasmata archaeon
CTCATCACAGGCGCCAGGCAGGTAGGAAAAACCACGCTCTGCTACCGTCTGAAAGACGATCTGAATGCAGAATATGTCACTCTCGCAGATATGGACGAAAGAAGGCTGGCCACACGTGATCCTAAAGCCTTCCTCAAAATCCACAAGACTCCCCTCATCATCGATGAGGTACAGTATGCCCCCGAACTATTCCAGGAAATTGAATCCATTGTCGATAAGGAACGTTTGAACAACCCGCAGATAAACGGACTGTTCGTTCTCACCGGAAGTCAGGCATATTCCCTCATGGAAAACATCACTCAGTCCCTCTCAGGCCGCGTAGGCATCGTCACAGTCTCAGCATTATCGATGTCGGAGATATTCGGTAGAAAAGAACATCCGTTCAGAATCGACCCCATAGGCGCACTGACCTCCGTCCAGAATCAGAATATTCAGAACATATACAGTCTGATAATACGCGGGATGTACCCGGAACTCCATGTTAATGAGAATCTTCCGTACGATTCGTTCTATTCAGATTACGTGGACACATACATTATGAGAGATGTTTCCGAAATGACGGCAGTACGTGACAAGGATAAGTTCCGCTCATTCATGGAGGTGCTCGCCTCACTGACCGGACAGGAACTTGTCTATGAAACAATCTCAAAAGCCATAGGAATCGATTTGAAAACGATCAGAAAATGGCTGAGTGTATTGATTGCAGGTGATATCGTCCACCTTTTGGAACCTTATTCCGATACATCAGTGGTAAAACGTGTCTCTAAAAGACCTAAGGTATACTTCAAAGATACAGGATTGGCATGCTACCTTGCAAAAATCCCTGATGAAAGAATACTGTATGCCAGCTATCTGAGAGGTCCGATGACGGAGACTTTCATCATTAATGAAATCATCAAAACACACCGCAACAACGGGTTGAAAACACCGTTCTTCTACTACAGGGACAGTAACCGTAACGAAATCGACCTGCTGATGCTGTATGACGGAAAACTGAACATGATTGAATGCAAATCCGGAGATACATATGACACCGGAGATGTAAAATCGTTCGGCAGACTGCCCACTTCACTCCCTAAATCAGGATGTATCGTATGTAACTGCGATAAACCATATCCGATTTCGCAGGAAATTTACGCATTTCCAATAAAATCCATGGGCTCATGGGAGTGATTTCTATTTCCAATCCATAAAACGATATATCCTATCTCAACGCCGCAGGCGAATGCAGTGAGCCGAGGATTACGAAATGCAAGTGAAACGCAGCAGTTCGGTTTCTTTGTCCCGTTTCATATCAAACGGAAGACAGTCTCTGCTGATTCAATCGGCGTAGCCGATTGAATCAGCAGAGACAGAACACTCTGACTTGCAACTTAACGATACAAAACTTCAATCTTTTGCATGTTTTATATCTTTAACTGCCCAAAAATCAAAACAAAAACCAAGAGCTCACGCTCTTCAAAAAATCAATGTCAAAGTTTTAGAAATGTATGGTGCCGTGAGCCGGGCTCGAACCAGCGACTTCATGATCTTCAGTCATGCACTCTCCCAACTGAGTTACCACGGCGAGTAATTGCGGTTATATTTCAATCTAATAAAAAGCTTACGGCCAATGAATTATCAAAACGACCGTATTGAATACCCAAGAACCGTATTCATCCAGCCATCATCTCCGAAACCACCTTCGCTTCCATACCTTTGAAAGCTATTCCGTACATGAAGATCCTTCCCTTCATACCGAAGATGTGATCCTTTTCACGAATCTGTTTCAGTGCCTCTTCCGCTGCAGCATGAAGTTTACTCTCACTCTCATCCTGACCGAGACGTTTGAGCTCGATAACTATATGAGGTAATGTCTGAACCTTGGGTTCCATCAGAATGTCCATCCTGCCTTTCCCGTTCTCACGTTCAATTCTAATCAAATACTTACCTGACAGGTTCATCAACAGCATGGCCATCACCAACTGGCATGCGTGTTCATGTTCCGATATCGTAGTACTCAACGTACTTGCGAACAGCTGGTAAAGAACGTTCTCAAGAGCCTCTGAATCGTTGTTCGCAATTGCATCGGAAAACTCCCTGGATTTCGAAATAATATGGCTCTCTTATAATTTGAGTGGAACTCAAATTCCGTAAGTGCTTACCGATAATGGTTCGCTGATTTGTCTTTGACCGCGGACCTGCCTGGCTGCCCCCAGGCCGCGTTTCAGTATGTTCCTTGCTGCGTTTATGTCTCTGTCCATTTTCAGGTTACAGTAAGGACATTCATGTATCCTTACTGACAGATCTTTCTCTACAATATTTCCGCATCTGGAACATATCTGGGATGTGTATGCAGGATCCACTTCATGTATTATTGTACCGGCTTCTTCCGCTTTGTACGATAATATGTTCATGAATGTAGACCATGCTGCATCCCTGAATTGTTTTTTCATGGTTTTACTTTCAGTTTCTTCAGATAATTCTTTGACATTCAATGATTCTGCGTATATGTCTCCGTGGTTGCATGTTATTTCTCTGGTTGTTTTGTGGTACAGATCCTTTCTGTGATTCTTCAGTTTTCTGAATTTATGGGTGAGCCGGGCTCTCATTCTGTAGTAATCATCGGATTTTCTGTAATCGGGATTGTCTTCAATCGCTTTGGAAAGCTTCCTTTGTACTTTTGCAAGTTCGGATTCTTTTCTACGATAGGTATTATCGTTGGGGATTACCGTTCCGTCGGAGAATGCAGCTAATGATCTCAATCCGAGGTCCATTCCGATAGGTTTGGCGTATGTATCTTCGAAATCAAACGATGTCTGATGTTCTGTGAATTTGTTAACAATCCAAACGATACAGATCTTCCATCTGTATTCTTTTCCGACTCTTGTTCTGGAGATGGTTGCAGTTTTCATTATTCCGGGAATTCTGAATCTGTTGCCGAATCTTATGTTACCGATCTTTCCCAGCCTGATGCGGTCGAATCCTCCTTTCTTACCGTCTTTGGAAACGAAACCGTATCCGTTCGGATGTATGTACGTGAATGAATCGTATCTGTTTTTGGATTTGTATCTGGGATAACCTACATTCCTGCCTTCTTTTCTTCCTTTCAGAAAGCTCTTGAATGCTTTATGTACTCTTTTAGCTACATCATTGAGGCAATTTTGATAAATAGGCCTCATCCATTCATTATGGTTCCAAATTCCTCTGGCAATTTTCATCAAGTATATGTCATTAGGAAGACCGAGATTACGTTCGAGAAGGAATTTACATACTTTCCATAATCTGTTGTAGACTTCACGGCAGACTTCAAGAAACAGTAGTAATTTCTTTTCCTGTTCTTTGTTAGGGTAAAGAGCATACT
>SUSX01000086.1 GCA_015063195.1 Thermoplasmata archaeon
GAGATATCAGATCTCTCAGAACATCCCTGTCTGAATGGATGAGCATGGAAACTCTTTCCATTCCGGCTAGAACCGATGCTTTGGTCAAAGGTCCGGTGACGTTTCCAACGACAGCGGTATCGGGAAGTCTTTCTTTGACGAGTGAATAGGATTTCAGTGCATCCTTCATTATTCCCTTAGGACTGATATCGTATGCTGAGAAGTCAATGGAATCTTCCAAAGGATGTACTGCAGGATTGGGAATTCCGTATTCGGGATACTTCATCCTTCCTCCGAACTGTTCTATAATAAATGCAGGTGAATGGGTGCACCCTATGACAGCATCCTGTCCTGTGAATTTCTGAAAAGCACATATCGAATCGGCTGAAAGTTCCGCATTGAACCTGTTATCGGACAATATGTCGTTGGTTTTTATGCCGAGAACATCCATTCCGAGAGTGAAATCCCTGATAAAAACAGGAGGTATGTCTGAAACATCTCCTTTCAGTGTGTTCAGGAATTCCGATACGGGCATTGTTGCAGTATCATTTACGTGATATTTAGGCTCTGCTGGAATCTACACTGTTTAAATCTATACAATACATACAATATCTGCAGAACTTTTGGGATGGGAACCAGATGATTGAGCAGATGTTGGAGTATAACAAGAAGTTTGTAGAGAACAAAGAATATGAGAAGTACGCAACCACCAAGTATCCCGACAAGAAGATTGCAATCGTTACCTGCATGGATACAAGATTGGTTGAACTCCTTCCTGCCGCACTCGGAATCAAGAACGGTGATGTTAAACTCATCAAAAATGCAGGAGGTATGATTCTTGATGCATTCGATACAACCGTCCGTTCGATCATTGTCAGTATCTACGAGTTGGGAGTCAAAGAGGTAATGATCATAGGCCATACGGACTGCGGTGTATCACACGTATCGTCTGAAAAGATTGAGTCCCTGATGATTGAAAGGGGAATCTCACAGGAGACAATAGATATGGTAAGGTTCTGCGAAGTCAATCTGGATAAATGGCTCAGCGGATTCAATACAGTTGAAGAATCCGTAAGAAAGAGCGTTCAGATCCTGAATGCACATCCTTTGATTCCTGATGATGTTACAATCAGGGGATACATCATCGATACGGATACAGGAAAGTTGGATCTGGTCAGAGAATAGACGGGATGTCGGCGACACTGTTTATGATCGTAACGTTCAGTTGAGACCATATTTTAACAGATCCTCCGCCTGTAAGTACTCCGGCAAAATCAACGCCTGCGTCATGTGCTGACTGATAATCGGTTATGCTGTCCCCTACGTACAGTATATCTTCCAACGGTACTCCGAAATCTTCTGAAAGGTGTACCATCGCCATAGGTGAAGGTTTTGCATCGGAGTATGAGAAATCATCTCTTCCGTGGATCACATCAAAAAAGTTCAGCATATTGTGAGCTGAAAGGACCTGTATTGCATACTCGTGGCCGCCTCTGGTTACGACTCCGAGTTTGTATCCTTCATTTTTGAGTTTGGAAAGTGTTTCCATTATTCCGAGGTAGATATTGGCACCGACAGCACCCTGTTTCTCAATCTCGAGGCATCTGTCGTCCAGGATTTTATCGTAATAGGCTTTTTCAGAATATCTGCCGTTATTCTTCAGCCATTCATAGAAAGGCTGTCTGGATATCGGATCTCTGTCAACCCAAATCTCATCCACAGGGAATCCGAGTGTTCGCAAAACTGTGATATTCACACCGGAAAGGTCTGTATGGTTGACATAGGTGTTGACCAATGTTCCGTCCAAATCAAATCCTATTGCTTTATATTTCATCCGAATGCCTTCAGGTGAATTTTCGGTAAATATATGTTCGGTTTCTACTTAGATATCTTTGAATCCGCGGAGTGTCCATTTGAATACGGTTTTTGTACCGTATTTCACGGATCCCATCTTGGAACGGCTGGAGCTGAATACTTCTACTCTGCCGGCTCTGATCTCTTCCATCACGTCCTGCCAGGTTCTGCATTCATCGGAGATTACGGTGTATCCGTCACCCACATGGTTCGGCGTATGCGCATCGCTTCCGGCAGTGATTATCGGTCCGAAAGATTTTGCAAGTATCTCAGATTTTTTATTACAGACTGGAGTGGATCTGGCATTCAACGCCTCTACGCCGTCGAACTCAGGAATCACATTTTTCTCTCCGAGGCCGGACCACCAACGGTACGGATGTGCGGCTATGGCCAAACCTCCCGCCTCGTGGATGGCATCGATGGTTTCGATAATGCTCATTCCTCTCGGTATCTCTCTGTCGATTCCGAGAGCGACGATATGTCCCTCAGCGGAGGAGACTTCCTCCGCAGGGATGACTATGACTCTCGTCTCATCCTTGAGGTCGATGTGTGCCCTGAACTCGTTGTGATCAGTCACTGCAATGCATCCGAGGCCCTTCTCCAATGCTGCATTGACAATCTCTTCGGGTGTGGACTTTCCGTCCTTGGAGTATGTTGAATGGATGTGCAGATCTGCCTTCATCTGACACCTGCACCTTTGATGATGTCCCTTTCGACGGTTGCGTAACATCCGTTTCCGTCTGAGAGGAGGATTGCCTTTCCGTCATCGATGACTGCAACTGCTCTCTCGGGGACATCCGAGCCTTCGACATCCAATGATTCTCCTACATCGATTTTTCCGTCTGCGAAGGTTCCTACTTTGAGTACTGCTTTGGCGAAATCCTTGTATTCAATTCTTGATTCCGAGTTCTCAAGTCCGGAGTTCATCTTGGTTCCGTTGGGAACATCGACGGACGGTTTGAGAAGAAGTACGGTTTCTCCGCCGACATCCTCATCATCTGCTGCAAGGAGCATTCCTTCGGATTTCTGTCCCCTGAGCTTGGCGGGTTTGAGGTTGCAAAGGCAAAGTACCTTCCTGTTGAGCATCTCTTCCTTGGTGTAGTATGCTTTCAGTCCTGCAACGATCTGCCTCTCTTCACCTGTGTCGACCTTAAGGAGGTAGAGTTTCTCTGCATCCGGGTGGTCGTCGACTGAAATAATCTGTGCTGCTCTGATATCCAATTTTCTGAAGTCCATGAAAGGACCTTCGGGGACTGTTGCCATTTCCTTCTTCTCCTTCTTAGGTTCGGTCTTCTTGGGTTCTTCCGGAACCTCGATTTCGACTTTAGCATATACAGGAACGGGTTCTCCCAATTCTGTGCCTGAAACGAGGGGTTCACATACGGAATCGAATCCTGCTTTTTCGATGGATCCTTCCTGACCGAGGAATGTCCATATCTTTTCTGATGATTTAGGCATGAAT
>SUSX01000087.1 GCA_015063195.1 Thermoplasmata archaeon
AAACCCGTCCGTAGTTCGGATTGAGGGTTGTAACTCACCCTCATGAAGCTGGATTCCGTAGTAATCGCGAATCAACAACTCGCGGTGAATATGCCCCTGCTCCTTGCACACACCGCCCGTCAAACCACCCGAGTTGGGTTTCAGTGAGGCTACTTCTGATTGGGGTAGTCGAACTGAGATTTAGCAAGGAGGGTTAAGTCGTAACAAGGTATCTGTAGGGGAACCTGCAGATGGATCACCTCCTACGCAGGGGGACACATGTCCCCCTTTAACACACATAACGCGTACATATTTGCAAGGAAGTCTCATTGAGGACTTCCCGCAATTCCTTGGTAGCTTACCATGCACTAAACGTAGCATCGAACGTCATTACTCTTCATTCGTTTTTTTCATGTGATTTTATGGTCATAGTAGTTTATTCATCTAAAACCGGTTCCACTGCCAAATATGCAAAAGAATTTTCTGATAACGTCGGAATCGATTGTTTCCCTGTCAATGATCCCTTGCCTTCTGACAGGGTCATATTCTTCGGTTGGCTCAAAGGAAACAAAATCATCGGATTCGACTCTGTGAAGTCTATGGATCTTGCTGCCGTTTGCATCGTAGGTTTAGATGACAGTTCCCGTTTCTTCAAGGATTCCATCCCTGCTCTTACAGATGTACTCTGTCCTGTTTTCTATCTCAGGGGAGCCACATCAATCGACAGGCTTTCCTTTACTGACAGATTGGTTTTCTTCATCGTCAGAATGAAAATGAGGATTCAGGGAATAAATCAATTCAACAGGCCTGTATTCGATGCTATGAAGTATGGAGGATCGTTCTATGACAGTTCGTTCCTTCGCCCTATATATGAGTTCTATCAGAAGTTAGATGAGTAGTCCTGTCCGGATTCGAACCGGAGTCGCTGGCTCCAAAGGCCGGCATGATTGACCTCTACACTACAGGACTATAATGAGCCTTACATAGAATCTTCTTATTTAAGAGTACCAATAAGATATGTGGAAGCACAGTCTGTTATTTCCACTTCGAGGAAGTCACCTATATTGAAATTTCCTTTGATGCCTACAGGACGGTAATTATCCGTTCTGGCAATCACTGTACCGTCTTTACCTATCTCAGTCACAAGTACATTGAACGTCTTGCCTATAAGTTCTGAATTGACATCAAGCTCAGTACGGTTTTTGACTTCGGTAAGTTCTGCAGATCTGTCCTTGGATACATTACCGTGAACCTGATTAGGAAGTGTCAGAGCTTCTGTTCCCGGTCTAGGGGAGTATCTGGTAATGTTGACTGTGTCTGCCCTCAGGTTTCTGATTAGTGTAATGCTCTTCTGATGGTCCTTGTCACTCTCTCCGGGGAATCCGCAGATCATATCCGTAGCAATGCTTATCTGGGGCACAGACTCGCGCAGACGGTTGACTATGCCCATGAACCTTTCGACAGTATACGGTCTTCTCATATCGCTCAGAACCGAATTACTGCCGCTCTGAACGGGGATATGAATGAACTTATACACTCTGTCATCGTTAAAGATCTCGATCATATCATCAAGGATTGTATCCAGATGATTCGGATTCATCATTCCGATTCTTAATCTGTAATCTCCTTCGAATTCCAGTACTTTACGTAACAGTGAAGGCAGATTTGTTCCGATATCTTTCCCATAACATGCTGTATCTACCGCAGTAAGGAGAAATTCTTTTACACCGGAATCAAGCAAATCCTTGAATTCATTTAGGATGTCGTCTTCAGTACGGCTGATAAGTTTTCCTCTTGCAAATTTGGTAATGCAGTATGCACATCTGCCGAGACATCCCTGTGCTATCGGGATAATTGCAGTGTTGCCGTATTCAAAAGAATCGGTGCAGCTTCCGCAACCGTATCTACTTTCAACCTTTCCGATAAAGAGGTCGTACTCATCAGGCGGAATGATCATGGAGTCGGGTAAACGGATACTTATTCTGTTCTCCTGAACCTTGGCCATGCATCCGGTGACAATTACCTCTTTACCCTGAGCACGGAGATCATTCATCCTCTTGATCATTCTCTTCTCTGTCGTATCCACTACGGTACATGTGTTGAGAACTACAATGTCCGCTTCATCCGCGGAAGCAACAGGGCGGTGGCCGAGGGATCTCATCTTCTTGGAGAGTTGATCCCCTTCGCCGTAATTCATCGTGCATCCGTAGGATTCGACAAAATACTTCATGATCTCAGCGGGTTGTGTTTTCCTGAGTGATGGCTGCAAAAGCAGTCTTAGCCGAGATCTTGGTAATCTTGGCGTGAACTGTGGATCCTTTGACAGTTCCAGGTACTACGACAAGGTAATCCATTACTTTACCCACACCGTCACCCTTCTTTCCCACGTCGTTGATGAACACTTCCACAACGTCACCCTCTCTGAGCTGGTTGACAGATTCCGATCTAGAAGTTTTCTTGACATTGACGGGCCTGTGTGCACCGCATGCCTCACATTCGAGAACCAATGTCCTGCCTTCCTTGTTCATCTTCGTGTCGGGGCGTCCGCATTCGGAACAGATGACGAATGTGTCTGTGTATGTCTGGATCTTGTTGGTGATCTGTGCAGGGCTGACCTTTGCTTTCAAGACCACTCTGCGTCCTTCGATGTTTCCGGGTGTTCCTAACTCCCTGAGGAGGAACTGAAGGACGTGCTGCTGATCTCTCCTGAGAACATCCACAATGTCAATGAAGTTCCTGACAACAGTGATTTTTCCTTCCTGTATGACGTCAACTTCAGGAATTACAAACCTGTCATGACTTTCTGCTACTTCGGGAAGCTGTTCTTTAGCTCTGTCGAGCAATGCAAAATAATCTTCATCTGCTGCCATTTCATTCGCCTCTTGACCCAGGTTATATATGGGGGGTTTAAATCTTTTATTATAGGGGACGGTTTGACGAAGGACCTTTGGATCCGCATAAAACGCATGTTGTTTTTTCATGAATTTTAGGGCAAATACTGCTTATTTGGCTTTATTTTTCATTGTCGAACAATCATCTTTAAATGAGAATCGCTATATCCCCTCTGCTGGATTCGAAGAGAAATATGCATCAGAAAATGCATTTTATCCCCAAAAATGAATGGAAAACTCGGGGTTATCTCTGATATTTGCATATAATATGGGCAAAGAGCCTGTTTTAATGGCTGCAGTTCCATTAAGTTTTAAATATGAGAAGGATAATCGACCAGCACTTCACAGTAACATATTGAGGTGAAAAATTGGGTA
>SUSX01000088.1 GCA_015063195.1 Thermoplasmata archaeon
ACAGCATCGGAAGTGACAGCGCAATCTTTTATCTTCGATCACGATATCAGAATCGCTCGTGCGATTCGTTCAATGTATTAGGCAACATTTGAATGCACGAGCTCAGTTTTTAATTGGGCGGTCTTTTTTACATCCAGACCTCTGAAGGTGTGGATCGTGCCGTTACTCAATCAGTCACTTCCAGAGATTCTCCAGCCTTCTACATAACCATCATTCTTCTCCAGATGTAAAACGCCTCGGCATCTTGGCTGTCAAATGACCTATGAGTACGTTCCGACCTGAATCATTAATTTCCATTGTTGAACAAGTTCAAATACTATTAACTCATTTTTGAACTTGTTCAAGTGATTGAATGAACCAAAAGAACGGCGAAGACAAACAGGTTCTGATAACTCAGAGATCATTGGAGCTCTTTCTAAGACATGGATATGAAGAAACTACCATGCGCATGATACAGGATGCAACCGGCCTTCACAGCGGAAGCATATACTATGTAATCAACGGCAAAGAAGGCATCCTTTTACTGATTTCAGAGGGATTTGTCGGGGATATAATGTGCAGATCGTCCAGAATCGCAAGAGAACTGAACGATCCGCGTCTAAATGTGTTGTTGCCTCCTGCATTCATCCTCTATGCATCTACAGAATCCAAATGCATTTCCCGTCTTCTTGGACAGATGTTCCGTACAGATTCCGTGCTGTGGCTGATATCATCCATGGCAGGAGAATGGGCGTCCAGAATCGAATCACTGCCGAACGTTGACCTAAACTCCGCATTACCATTTGTATACGGGGGAATAGGTTCTATGATTGGAACAGGGATGGAGCTAAACAAAGGGATTAGGACGATGCTGCCATTCCTGTCCGCGATCATAGGCAACGTAGAACAGGAAATTGTCGAACTCATCGAGAAATATGTCAAAGATGAGAAACTACCATTCTATGACTTGGACATCACTTTAATTGATTCTGAATTCGGAGATGAAATCAATGGTTGATAAGAAAGGTGTCATGTGTGTTGTAGCCTGCCCGCTCTTAGAGGATGAACTTATTCACAGTTTGAATGAAGATACACAAGAGAAGAAGATCTATATTGCAGACACTGGACCTTCGGTGTCCATCAAAAGGAAAATGGATGCTAAAGGAATGAAATACGATTTGATTACAGAGAAGGATTTCTTCTTCAACCGCGATTATATTGACAAGGAAAAATACAACATTCTGATCTTCATGAACAGTTTAGGTCTCCACGCAGAACCTGAAAAACTCAAAGACAAAGTTGAGGATGACATCTTACGCATCGGAGACAGATGTGACTGTATTGCACTTTACTACGGACTCTGCGGTAATGCCATGTGGGACCCGGTCACATGGGCTAAAAGCAAAGTAAGTGTGCCTGTACATATCTTCAAAGGATGTGACGGAGAAATCTGTGACGATTGTGTCGGTGTCGCCGTAAGCGGAACTGCCAACTATCTTAAGCTTCTTAAGAAACATACCGGCCAGCTGTTCGTAATTCCTGCAATGGCAGAAAATTGGGAAGAGTTCTTCTGTGACAAAGATATGAATCTGGGTGCAGAAAGTGTCGGAATGGACCCTATGGATTACATGAAATGGATGTTTGAACTGGCAGGATATCAGTATGCATGCAAACTCGATACGGGCCTCGGAGATCCGGAACTGTATGAAATGAAATCCAAGGAACTTGCTGAAAAAGTAAATCTTGAACTCATCGATGCTGAGGAAGAGTTTGTTAACAGATATTCCACAGATAAGATGTACAGAGACTGTAAAGCATCTATGCCTGACATGTAAACCTTCTCCAGGGTAATACCCTGGATTATTTTTTCTCCATCATCATCTTTAATCAAATTCGAAAAATGAATATAGCCAGATTATACAGTTTATCTAAAACAGTCGTAACCTATAGTTAATTTGTTAAGCTGACATATTTAAATATGAATAATCACAATTTGTATGTTATGGCATCATTTCTTGATGACACGAAGAATTTCGGTCTCATTGTATTGATTATTTCAGTACTCGGACTGATCTCCTCCGTGATAGGATATCTTGACAACATTATGACCCTTATCGGTTATGTTGTCTACTACGCAATTATGATTGTCTTAGGTTTGTCAATCTTCAAGGGCACAACCATGGGTCTCAACTTCATGTTCCCTGAAGGACCTAAATCTAAGTTCGGTGTCGTCACCGCATACATCTTCGCAACAGGTCTCGGAAACATCGTTCTCGGTATCTTCGGACTCATCGGCGGTTCAACCGGCGGAATCGGAACTATCGTCATCGGTGCAATCATCCTCCTCGTCGGATGGATTATCACAAACGACAAGAGCACATTCCTTGACAAAGTCATCTGGATCGTCCTTGTTATCCTGTTCGCACTCAGCGCACTCTTTGGAGTATTTGCAATCATCGGATCATTCGCACTCGGAGACATCCTTGTGATCGTTACAGCATTGATCTCATCAATTGCATCATTCCTCCTGAGTTTGATGATCCTTTTGTATCTGTTCGACAGCAGTGTCAAATGCAAACTCTAAATGGGCTTCTAAAGCCCAAACTTCTTACTTTTACCCATATTTTTATAATGAATTTTCAATGACTGTCCGGTAATTCCATGGCATACTGTCGTAAGTGCGGAACACAGATTGATGATGAGGCAATCATATGTCCATCATGCGGCGTCCAACAGAGAGAGCTCTCATACACTGTAAAGGACAGCGGAAGTATCGGATGGGCAATACTCGGATTCCTGATTCCGATAGTTGGATTGATACTGTGGCTCGTATGGGCTGATGAAAAACCAGAAAGTGCGAAAATGTCAGGAATAGGTGCACTAGCATCCATTCTGCTGTCAATTGTAAGTGTCTTTTTCGTACTCAGTTTCATGTTCATCTGACATTCCGAATCGTGACAAACATCTTACCAAAATATTGGTTATTTTCTTAACATTATATTTTCCATATGAAAATGAATATCCATGGAACTAACGTCCGCTCATAAAAACTGGATAGCGCTTGCTGTCTTTGTATTAGGTTGTCTTGCTATCGGGTTCTCATCAAGCCTGTTATCCTCAGCAAGTTCAGGATATACAGGCCTTGATATGCCTCCTCTTTCTCCCCCCGGGATCCTCTTTCCCATTGCCTGGACCATATTGTACATTCTGATGGGTATCTCCATATGGTCCGTATATCGCAGTGGCGGGGACAAACTGT
>SUSX01000019.1 GCA_015063195.1 Thermoplasmata archaeon
CCATTATAACGGAACCGTCACGATACTGTGCTGATCCGGAGATTTTATATCCGTTTACGATCACGTCATTGGGACTCTTGTATTTCGCATCGATTCCCAAATAATTAAGAACTTTCACAACCAGTTCACAGGCGACAGCGTATGCATCCTCTTTGGATTCTACTGCATTCCTGTCAAACACCATTGCATATACGATCTGGGTCTTGTCTGAAAATATGCTACTTCCTCCGCTTATCCTCCTTACAATCCTGTGACTGTAACCGATAACATCCGACAGATCGGAAAACTTTCCAACAGACACTACCGGAGAATCCCTGGAATAGATCAAAAGGTCCACATTTCCCGGAGAATGATTATTCAATAATTCTGATTCAGCCAGTTGGCCGTCATCGACGGATACAGTACCCAGATCTTTGAAAGAGAAGAATTTGGAAGTAATAGGTTTGGAGTTTAAGATGTTTGATGTAACGATCATTTACGCCTTGTTCTCTTCTCAGAGGATTCGTACTTCTCCACCTTTGTTGGCGATGAGGATGATTTCTTCATTCTCCTCTCATTCTCAAGTTCGGTGAAAGTCTTGACGTTGGCATCGGATTTTGCTGCTGCTCTTCCGGGTGCCCCGCGCATGTACAGATATGCTATGACCGCAATGACAATGATCACGATGACAATTGCCACGTATGTGGCCGAATCCTTCCATATTGAGTGTACGACGTCGATTGCGATACCTTTCTGGCTGTCATCGAAAGGTGTTGCATCACCAGGATACCACAATTCGATGTTCACATAGTATGTCCCCTGAGTACCGTAACTGAATGACAATGTAACTGCGTAATCATCAGTCTGTCCGGGAATCTCAACGTCATTCTTCTCTGCCTTGATATTTCCGGTATCAGCATCTTTGATTATGACATCGACTTTAACTGGATATGAAGATGTGTTGTCAAGATAGACCGTAAAGTTTCCTGCATCCACATCTGTGAATCCCGATATCTTATAGTCTGTCATTTCCACATCTGCCGATGATTCATCGGAAACGATGAGGGTAAATGAAAAGGCAATCACGATTGCCAATGCAATCGTGAAGAGTTTGTTCTTAGACATACAGAAACCTCATGTGATGATCTCATCCACACGCTCTTCCTCTATTGCCCTGCGGACCTCCATGGAAAGTCTCCTTCCGGTACTCATCTCTCTTCTCCAGAGAGCGTTTCCGTAGGGGTGACCGACTGCCATGTGGACATTGGTTCCTCCTCCGATACGGGGTGCAACATCGTAGATGTAGAAGTTGAGGTCCTTATCGACACAGGTCTGAAGACAGAAGGGTCCGATGATCCCGGGATCATAATATTTCTCTGCTGCCTTTACGTACTTCTCTGCAAGGCCGAATGCCTTGTCGAGGAGTGACTCCCTGAGTGTTGCGGAGTTGTGACCGCAGACGGTGTATTCAGGAAGGATTCCGTCGTTCTCCAACTCGACCTGCTGCTTTCCGGGAAGCCTGCAGAATCCGTCAAGTGAAGATTCGAACCTCCAGTCGATACCGAGAAGTTCAATCTTCTCTCCCTTCTCTTCCAAGGGGGAGTAGAAGAAATCGAGGTTGAATACAGGACCGATGATGTACTGTTCCATCCTTGCGGATGCAAGGAAATCCTCTTCGATTACACCCTGTTTGATAAGATCGTTGGATTTCTGAACGAACTGATCATAGGACTGTGCTGTGAAGAACCCTCTCTCCATCTTCTTCTGTTTGTGGTGAACTTTAATGATTGTGAGACCGTCGATGTCTTCAGGCTTCTCAACTTTCTTGGGGTAAGGAAGACCTGCTTTCTCAAGGATCCAGTAGTAATCCTTCTCATCACCGCGCTCTTCCGATCTGAGGAGATTCCTGCTTCCTACAAGAGGGACCTTGAAGTCATTCTCGACTGCATCGATTCCACAGTATGAAACAAAAGACCTGTTGGGGATGAAGAGCACATTGTCTTTAATCAACTTCTCCTGGACAGCGGGATCCAGGATGTTTGAAAATTTGTTAAGGATCATTGCCTCGTCAACGATTCCGCGGACAACATTTCCGTTGGAATCGCGCTGAGTCTTGAAGTAATTGGCAAATGTTTTCTCCCTTCCGTCCTGACAGATTGCAACTGTGCGGAATCCCTCTGAGATTGCACCGTCACATGTGTCAAGAGCAGAATGTGAAGCGACAACTCCGATCTTTGCATTCTTGAGATCGTATCTCTCAAGGTTTGCAAGAATCTCATCTCTGCTAATCATAATAGTACCTCTAATTGGCACTACGTATTATATTATAATTAATAGGCTTTTGGGGATGACCCCGAACACGTCAGATGAATATTGCTATAACTGACATCAACACCACTGTACTGACGACATCCATTATCGATGACGTTATGGGGATACAGTGATCGTCCGGATCCAGATTAAACTTCAGAGCAGCCAATGCTACATAGTACGACAGGAAATTGATGACTGTAGTTATGACCATTCCTGAAATCATAGTTATCATCAATAGAACCGTGTATGAGACGTTGTCAGGCTGACATACATACGCTACGGTCATAATGTAAACGAATGTAATCACGGCCATGATGTACATGAGAAGGAAATTCTCACCCGCCTCCCTCGGCGGATACTTCTGCCTGGGGAGCGTACCGATATGAAGCATAGATCCCAATCTTGATGTTAACATTCCCGACAGTGCGTTACCTTCATTCAGGAACGCAGTGAGCATCAGAAGGAGGACTGCATAATCGACAATCTTGTCCCTTTCACTTTCAATGATCATACCGGCAATCAGTTCAAGGAAAACACAAGCAACAAGTACTGGCAATGATTGAACGATGATTCTCTTAGCCTCGTTTATCTTTCTCTTCCTCTTTGATTTCCTGAGGACTATACGGAGAGTGAAAATCACAGTGAACACTATAAGTACGACTGCGGCAACCTGAGTTATGATATCGTCTACATTCACTGCAATTATCGTTGACAGGAATATCATGGGAACGGTAACCACATCCCCCGCAGCCGCAATGAGCGGTGCTGTTATGTTATCCACGTCCCAGTTCCTTTTCGAACCTATGTGGACGATAGCCAGATTAACAAACATTACGATTATTCCCGCCAGCAGCCCACCGAATGTCGATATGAATATGAACTTAAGGAAGTCGTAACTATCACCGAATATCAGGAATACGATAATCCATCCGAATATGGCCATCAGTATAGACATTATCAGAGTAAGTGCCAGTGCAGATTCTATATTGGATCGGAGGACACTTCCCTTCTTAAGCGACATTGTGAAAGTACCCAGATGCATAGCGGTACCGAAACGGCTGCCCATTGCTCCGAAGATGTTGCCTCTCATTCCGATGGCCGCGTAGATGAGCACCATCATTCCCGGAATGGCCATGATGTACTCTTCCATGGATACCATGAAGAATCCGGCAAAAAGATCTGCAGTTCCTGCAATTACCAATGCCGTGAGTCCGAGGACGAGCGCTGACCTGTTACGAACAAAAAATCCGCTGGTATGCACATCCTCATCCACCAAAAATCACCTCATGACATTGACTATCAAATACGTCATGGTCCAGGTACTATAAATTGGGAACGGAGAATTACATCAGTGTCCTTAAAATACTACAACGTGTTTTTCTAATACTGGATTAAAGTAAATGACTGATTTTATCATCAGAATCGGATCCTGTGACGTAACGTTCAGGACAATCAAAGGTGCATACAATGAGTGATGACGACCATGTGGACCTTGACCGTATCGATATGACCGTTCAGGAAATTCTTACGGAAATGAAGGATATTTCCGAGGTTATTGTAGATTTAGCATATGCCGCTCTCATGTACAACAGCAAGGAGATGGGTGCAAAGGTCAACGATCTTGAAGACGAGATGGAGGAACTGAAATATGCCATGCGTGTAAAGGCGCTCATGGCTGCAAGGACAAGAGAAGATGCAAAGCACCTCTCCGGAATCCTTCAGATCGCCTCTGCTGCAGACAGGATTTCTCATGCAGCAGGTGAACTTGTAGACTTACTGGAGATATCTCCTGAAAAAAGGCCGTTTATCACAAACCTTATCAACGAATCCGATGAAAAAATCAGAATGATCAGAATAAGTTCCAAATCCGATATGGCAGGAAACACCATCGGAAAACTCGGTGTCGAAGCCAACACCGGAATGAAGATCATTGCTCTCAAAAACCGTTACGGATGGACATACGATCCTGATGACGATGTGAAACTCCGTGTCGGCGACGATATGATTGTCAGAGGAACCGAAGACGGTGGACACCGTCTGAGTGAATTCGCATCAGGAAAACTCCCTTGGGAATTCGATGAAACGGAGGAATCTTCAGATGAATAGAATCGAATCCATGCTCTTGGAATTGAAGGATACCTCAGAGTTCATGATTGATCTTGCATACTCATCACTGCTGTACAACAACACAGAGATTGCGGAGGAAGTGGAATTCCTTGAAATGAGGATGGATGAACTCAGTGCCAAAATCCAGGATGCAATCATCGACATCGGAAAGGAACAGCCCGAAGAGATTGCGAAATTTACCGTCATCCTCAGAATGCAGATGGCTATAGAGGACATTGCAAATGCAGCTGCGTCCATTGCGGATATCGTTCTGAGAGGTCTCGGAGACCATCCCGTAATTCAGATGAGTATTCAGGAATCCGATGTCACAATCGAGAAGGTGGAAGTAGCAGAGAATTCGATTCTTAATAACAACACTCTCGGCAATCTCAGACTCGGAAGTCACTGCGGAATGTATGTCATCGCAATAAAACGCGGAGACCACTTTATCTTCGGCCCTGCAAAGGACGAAGTCATCAAGGCTGGAGACATACTCATTGCCAAAGGTCCCGAAGATGCGGCCGATTTCTTCATCGATATCGCAGACGGAACCGAGAAAGAACTGTGACGTAACACGTCACTTCCCCTTTTTTTCTTAATTTTGCATATTTGTGAAAAAGCAAGAATTCACAAAGAAACACAAGAATAATAAGAAGTGGTAGCCCCGTGCAGATTCGAACTGCAGTCGCATGATCCAGAGTCACGCATGATTGACCACTACACTACGGGGCTGTAGTAATTCGCCTTTATTACGAACTTATTTTAAAATGTTTCGCTGAGAGGATGTGCTCCCACACCCTCTCTGCACCATTACAACAGCAATGAACAGCTTTATTCGAGTGCTGCCTTGATCTTGGCGTAGATTTCCTCAATGTCACCTACACCGGGGATTGTAACCAACTTTCCCTTCTTCTCGTAGTACTCGATAAGAGGGAATGTGTTCTGCCTGTAGACCTCGAGTCTGTTCTTGACTGTTGCCTCTGTGTCGTCATCCCTCTGGTAAAGCTGTGAACCGCACTTGTCACATACTCCCTCTTTTGCCGGAGGTTTGTTTGTAAGGTGATATACAGCGTTACATTCAGGACAGGACCTCCTCTGTGTGAGCCTGTTGATGAGTTCTGCATCGTCGACATCGATGTTGATTGCGAGATCGACTTCAACCTGCTCAGCGAGAGCGTCTGCCTGCTCTACAGTCCTTGGGAATCCATCGAGAAGGATCTTGTCGAGACCTGCAATCTTCTCTTTCATGAGACCGATGATAAGGTCGTTGGGGACGAGTGCACCTGAATCCATGTATCCTTTTGCTTTCATACCGAGTTCGGTCTGGTTACGTACTGCCTCACGGAGCATATCTCCGGTGGAGAGCTTTACGTATCCGAGATCGTCACCCATCTTTTCTGCCTGTGTTCCCTTTCCACATCCTGGGGGACCGAGAAGGACAACTTTCGCTTTCATGAGAAAAGTGATTGAACGCCAGTATTTATGTGCGACTACTTCGGAGAATGCATTATCCCTAAATTACATAGTCATTTTCGGACAAAAACGCCGTTAACAGCTATTTAAAAAATCCCTATTTTTCCAGGAAAATGCGCACATTTTAAATCATACATCGACAGTAATGTTTGATAGGTGTTTAAGTGGACCAGAATATTATCAGCAAGATTGAGAGTATCGTCGGAAAAGACGGATACTCCGTAAACACGGCAGAACTGTACACATATGGATTTGACGCTTCCATTTTCCACAAGACTCCGGACATGGTAATTCAGCCCAAAACCACAGAACAGGTTTCCGAGATTATGAAAATCGCGAATGCTGAAAAAATTCCAGTTACCCCCAGGGGTGCAGGTACCGGACTCTGCGGATCCGCAGTACCGATTAAAGGCGGAATTGTAATGGACATGTCCAGAATGAACAAGATTCTCCACCTGAGCATCGAGGACCTTTGGGTAGATGTAGAGGCAGGATGTATCTACAACACCCTTAACGATGAGCTCGGAAAGTATGGTTTCTTCTTCCCCTGCTCACCGGGATCCGCTGAGGCAGCTCAGATCGGAGGAATGGTCGCCACTAACGCATCTGGTATGAAAGCAGTCAAATACGGAGCAACCAGGGACTTCGTCCTCGGACTTACATTCGTCAAAGCCGACGGAGAGATTGTACGCGCAGGAACAAGGACAATCAAAGATTCTTCCGGATATCAGCTTGCACGTCTCCTTTGCGGAAGTGAGGGAACACTCGGAATCATTACCGAAGTAACACTCAAATTCACTTCCAAACCCAAGACATCAGCATCCGTACTCGTAGGATTCGACAATGTGAAGGATGCAGGACGCTGTGTCTCCGCAATCATCGCAAAACCCCTGATTCCCGCATCATGCGAACTCATGGACAAAGTATCCATCGATGCTGTCAACCAGGCAACAGGAAACCCTCTCCCCAACTGTGAGGCACTTTGTATCGTAGAAGTCGACGGAGAACCTGAGCAGGTAGACAGGGACCTTCAGATTGTAGCAGACCTCGCCAAAGAGATCGGTGCAACAACAATCATACCTACAAAAGACAAGAAACAGATTGCAGCATGGACAGCAGCAAGGAAGGCAGTCATGACCTCACTGTCAGCACTGAAGCCGGGATACTCATCCGTTTCACTCGCAGACGACATGGCAGTACCTGTATCCAAGATTCCTGATGCAGTCATCGCATATCAGGAGATTTCCAACAAATACAGGGTCACCGTCGCAACATACGGACATGCAGCAGACGGAAACCTTCACACCAAGATGCTCCTGAATCCACTTGACAAAGACGAGTGGGACAGAGGAGTTGCAGCAGTCTCCGAAATCTTCGAGGCAACCATCGCATTGGGCGGAACCGTTACAGGAGAGCACGGAGTAGGAATCTCAAAAGCTCCCGACTTCCAGAAAGAGAGGAAGAGTGTAATCTCATCCATCAAAGCCATCAAGGCAGCAATGGATCCCAACAATATCCTCAACCCCGGAAAGCTCGAGCAGTGGGAAGGAAGTATCCTTACCAACCTCAGGTACCCCTGTAAGGAGTACATGTAAAACCTTAAAATAGGTGTCCTTTAGGACACCATTATTTTGTTTATCAAATCCACACGTATACAAACATCAACACTGCACATGCAATCATGATAATGTATACAGGTACGTTCCATGCAAGAATCTTCTGTCCGTCCAAGGGTGGAATGGGAATGAGATTGAAAAGAGCCAGGAACACATTGATGTAAGCAAACAGATAGAGGATTACCGAAACCAGGGTGTTGCTCACAACCAATGAAATCACTATGAATATTGCACCCAAAATCATATTTGTCAAAGGCCCTGCGACAGATATCAATCCGTTCTGCTTCTCGGTTATCCTTCCGTTAATGTAAACCGCACCCGGTGCAGCAAACAGGAATCCGAACAGCGAGAATACGAGTGCCATCACAAGTCCGAAAGGATATGAGCGGAATTCCGCCCAGGCTCCGTATTTCTGTGCTACGAACTTATGACCCAACTCATGCAGCAGGAAACTGAATGTTATCAACAGTACGGAAACCAGGAACCAACAAACTGTGTTCAATACCACGTTCGTACTGAAGAATCCGGTATTGCGTCCGAATATAATTGTGAATGCCAAAGACAGAACGAGACATGATGCAGCTATGTGCTTAATCTCCGTCTTACTGAATCCCGCAGACCCGTAACCGGGGTTGATAGGTATGGCTCTACTGAATGATCTGTCCATGATAGAGGATGTACGGCACCTGTTTAAAAGGTTGACCCATGTTTTTCAGAAAAAAGTTTCCAACAATAATTTATTGTACGTATGCTTACAACAGATATGGCCTCTTCTTACATCGCCAACGGAAAGGTTGATGCAAAATGGTGTGACAAATGCGGAACCCTGATTCTGGGTGACAGTTGCACCTGTAAGACAGAGCCAAGAACTTTTACAGTAAACAGCCCCGGAGACATCAGACCTGTTTCCAGTGACGGATATTCGTTGATTACCGGACTTTTTGAAAGACATTTCGGAACATCCAAACCTTTGGATAAGAAAATGATCTTTCTCAATAAGATTCCGGGAGAGGACAGAAGTGATGAAATCATTGCCCACGGTTCCGTGATCGGTGTTCTTAGATTTGATATTGAAACCAACGAATACTCTTTGGAAATCAGACAGGGCGGTGCAGAACTCTTCTCTGAATACGCAACCAAGAATATAGTCAGATTCGGCAATATGTCAGGCCATCTGAAAGGAAAAACCATTCCTGGCGAAAATATCAGAGAATGTATCGGAGACTTTGATGCAGGAGATCCAGTATTGTTGTTCAAAAACGGAGGAAAAATCGGTGCTGGAACCGCATTGGTATCATCGAAAGATGTTTTGAGTTCTGAAAAATCGATAAAGATCAAGGATTTGAATTCACCTTCCGACATTCTGATATCTCCGAATTCCGACAGATCCAGATTTGTTTCAGCAAACAGGAAACATCTGCAGTCCATTGAGCGTAAAGCATCCTCAGAAATTGCTGAATTCATCAAAGGCAAAAAAGAGCCGGTAACTGCATCGTTCTCAGGAGGCAAGGATTCATTGGCCGCACTTGGTGTTCTGTTGAACGTAGTAAAACGTCCGGAATTACTTTTCATCAATACGGGACTGGAATTTCCTGAAACTATTGATTATGTCAAAAAATTCTCTGAAGAATCCGGATTGAAACTTCATGTAGCCGATGCAGGAAACGCATTCTGGGAGAATGTGGATACATTCGGGCCTCCGGCAAAAGACTTCAGATGGTGCTGTAAGGTATGCAAACTCGGACCTATTACCGACCTTATTTCCAAAAGATACCCCAAAGGAACGATCACCATAGAAGGAAACCGTATGTTGGAATCCTTTGCCAGATCCAAAATCGGTTTTGTATCGAAGAATCCTTTCGTACCCAACCAGACAAATCTCAATCCCGTGAGGGAATGGAGCTCCGCCGAAGTCTGGGGATTCATTTGGATGAAGAATCTTCTCTATAATCCGCTGTATGAACGTGACTATGAAAGGATAGGTTGCTACTTATGTGCGTCATGTCTCTCCAGCGAATGGAGAAAAACAGGAGAACTTCATCCCGACCTCTATTCTAAATGGGAAAAACATCTCGAAAAATACTCCGAAGACAGGAACTTACCGAAGGAATATGCGGAAATGGGATTCTGGAGATGGAAGGTACTCCCTCCCAAAATGATACGCATAGCAGAAGAGAGGGAGCTGACATTCAAACCATCAAAGAGTAATGATCCAGATATGAAGATCCTTAAGGGTGCTTCATCCTGTGCGGCAGGCGGATTCTCCATGGAAGCTGTCATAACAGTACCCAGAAACAGGGACTTCTCTTCTGTCGAAGATGCCTTGAGGACCGTCGGCGATGTAAAATACTCTGATGAATTCGAAATAGCACTTGTAAAAACCAAAACCGGTACCGCCAAACTTTTCGGAGGAGGACAGGTTTCCGTTGTATGCAAAGAAAAGAAAGATGCTGAAATCCTCTTTGAAAGAAGTGTCAAGGCACTTCTGAGAGCACAGATGTGCACTTCCTGCGGAATATGTGCAAAAAAGTGCAAAAAGCATGCCATAACCATAAAGAACGGATTACATGTCGATGCCAAGAAATGCATACACTGCGGAAAATGTGAATCATCATGTATGGTTTCGCATTATTATGACAAGATCATCTAATCGTTGCAAAAACCATTATATTGATAATTATTAATTGGCGACCATGGAACCTGCGATGATTGTTGCAGCGATACTGGTGTTCGCACCTGCATTGTTGATGATCTATTATCTTATGAAGGACTATACATATCCTGCAGTGGAAGAACCGTTCTTCAAAGATTCCACATTATTCACACTCTTCGCAGTAGGTCTCATCGAAGGATTCATCATATCTGCATTCTACAAGATGTTCATCAGTTCCTGGGGCAATGTATTGATCGGTGTTGCATTTGCACTCGTTCAGCAGCTTGCCGTATTGGTCGTGTTGAATCTCAAAAGGTTCCACAGAAAATCCGACACGGTCTTCTACGGATTCAGCCTCGGTATCGGACAGGGAGTCGGAATGGCATTCGGAGTCACAGTTACAATGCTCTCTGTGTTCACATCTTTCTCTGATGTGGATGTGACATCATGGATTACCATTGTACTGTTCATCGCGCAGGAACTCATGCTCATGTGCAGTACCGGTGCTACGGTAGGAGAAGGAGTTGCAAGACTCAGGATCAGCGAATTTACACTGAAAGCAATACTGATCTGTGTGTTCTGCAATATAATGTGGAGCTTCACAATCACATTCGGTTCAAGCCTTCTCTGGATCATTCCTGCAATAGTGATGATTGTTGCAGCCACATATTTCTTCTATGTGTCAATATATAGAGGCCTTCCCGGTGTTGTCGCAGATGTTCTCAAACTGGAAGGAAAGAAACGCAACGATATTCCGAAATGAATGTTGAAGAAGACAGTCAGACTCTGTATCTTCCGTATCCTACCTCATAGATGATACAGTTCTCCAACATTGCATTAATGTACTTCTCCCCCTCTCCGGGAACAAGTTCCTCTACATCTTCCAAAGTAAACTCTTCCTTTATCTTGGATATGTTTTCGGATATGAGTATCATTTTCTTTTCAGGATCTCTGGCCTGAGATATCCTAAATGCCAATTCGCCCATCGGATTGTTACGTATTGACGGAATCTGTTTTCCGTGCAGTACGTCCCTAACTACAGACTGATCACTGTGTTTAAACTTAACAAACAATACTCCAGTATCGGATTTCTTACCGCAGAAAGGACATGATGTGGATCCGACTGAGAGGTCGATCATTCTCTCATTTCCACATGACGGACATCCCACGATAGCGAACATGAAATCACCTGTATTCAGTGAATACTAATGAAGCAATACAACAACCAAATTTGCCTTCCGGGATCTCCAATTCCCTGACGATTGTTACAGGTTCAGACAGTTCGATGTTTCTGATCCTTTCCATCTCCTTAACCTTCCTGTAAAGTTCGTCCCTCATGGATTCGGAATCACCGAAACCGTGGCCTTCTGCCACGTACCCTCCGTATCCATCCTTACGAAACGCGTATCCGATTCCGGCAGAAATCATGTCCCCGCCTCTGCCCCTCATCTGAGCCAGAACACAGTGGGTGATTGCACCCATTGGAAGTCTTTTTGGTTCAGTGAGCTTTGCATCCGGAGGTATTATTGACGAAACTGCTACAAGGTTCTGCTCCTCTATTCCAGCTTCCATCAATGCCAAGTCAAAGGCATTGAGATCTGATACGTCACTTACCGAACTTCCTGATGTTACAAAGAACTCACTTGGAACCAAATTCATCTAATTTCCCCTTTAACCGTATAGTATACCATCACTGGCAGATGACGCAGGCTGAATCTTCTTGTTCAGCTTCTTTTCCAGATCTTCTGCCTCAAGGTACAACGGCTCGGTATCTATATTGATTTCGGGGAGCATACGCGAAATTACGTCCATGAAAACTGCAGCACCTTTCGGATCCGGAAACTCAGATTTTGCAGATCCGAGAAGAGATATCACATTGACACCTTTCTGTGAACCTTCATACAATAACAGTCCTGCAAGACCTCTGACCATACCATCATCAAAAGGTTCGATCTCAAAAGTCTTCATGACCTCTCTTGCCAAATCTGTTGAACCAGCTCCGATAATCTCATAAGTGTCCGGTTTAAACATAGGTATTCCGTCAAGAACAATCACATTATGTATGCCCGATGACTCCAACCAGGACATGATTGCCTTGGCGATGTCATAATACTGTTCAGGCTTCGGGATGAATTCCGATGTAATGACCGCTATCTCATCACAGTCTATTCCTTTCTCTCCGTCTTCGGACAGATTCCTGCATCCACTGTACATCCTGATCTGCGGCATAGGAACACCGTTTTGGATAATACAGTAAGGGGGGAAATCTGGCGAAGTCATCCCTGCGACCAGTTCCAGTTTCAACTCTCTTGCCAGATAACTGGCTGCAATTGAACTCACAAGACCGAAACTCGGAAACCCTATGATGGCAACCGTGTTTCGGAAATCATGCTTTTCGTACTCATGTACTTCCACCATTGCCATGATTTTCTAAGATGTATCACAAATCTTTAATGATTTTGTTGCTTCTCAAAAAACTGATGGCAAACAATACGATATCTTTTGAGAGAACACCTGCAGGCATTCCCGTTATTACCCAGTACATAGAAGATTCCCCGAACACAGGATTCATGGTCGGTGTGAATACAGGATCAAGAGATGAAGAAAGCAGAGTCTTCGGAATCTCACATCTGTTGGAACATGTCGTTTTCAGAGCCACCAAAACACGTTCGTCATTCCAGATGTCCAAAGAAATTGAGGGTGCAGGAGGTGAAATGAATGCATTCACTTCCAAGGAAAATACCGCGTATTATGCAGTTACTCTGACTGAAACGATGAATACCGCTAAGGATCTGGTTGCAGATATCGTATGCAATCCTCTCATCAACCCTGATGATGTTGAGATGGAAAAGAAGATTGTGCTTCAGGAACTCAGTATGTGCGAAAACGACCCAAGCTCATACATTCACGACCTTTTCTCTGAAACAATATGGAGAAATCATGATCTGGGTCATAACGAGGGAGGTACATCGGATATCGTAAAGAAACTCAATGATGCCGATCTCAAGGAATATTATTCGAACAAATACGTTACTCAGAACCTTGCCGTCTTTGCATGCGGAAATGTGGATAAAGGAGAAGTTATGGATTGGGCAATGGAAAACTTCGACTGCATGACATCATCCAAAGGCAACATAAGAACAAAGCCGTCTGTTCAGCCTGCATGCTATAAGCACTTCCTCAGGAAGGAGGACCACTGCTATGTCGGATTCGGTTTCCCAGCATTCTCAGCCGATCACGAAGACAGAATTGTCCTTTCCCTCCTCAATGCCGTCATAGGTACAGGTTCATCTTCCAGGATGTTCCAGCAGGTAAGAGAGGAAAAAGCTCTTGTCTACTCCATCTACAACTACGTGGATCAGAATTCGGATGCGGGATCTTTTGCAACATACTTCTCATCAACAGAAGAGAATGTCAAGGAGGCTGTCGACACAGTCACCAAAGTCTACAGAGATCTCAAATCAAACGGAGTCACTCAGGAAGAACTGACCAGGGCACGCAATCTCATTAAGGGTGCAACGGTCAGGTACATGGAATCCACCGATCACAAGCTGCATAAACTTGCCAGGAATTTCATGCTATCCGGCGAGATAAGGTCGGAGGAAGAGCGCATTAAGGCACTTGACTCAGTCACCGTCGAAGATGTCATGCGTGTCGCTGACAAACTTATCGACAGCAACAAGGTCACCGTAGTAATGTACGGTAACGATGCGGAATCAATGAAAAACTTCAGTTCTGACGAAGTTGATCTCTGAATTCCTCGATCACGTGGAGCACGGCCTCCACGGCCTTAGGCTTAGCCGCTACCAATTCCTCTGACATTCCCTCATGGACTGTCAGAATATCTTTTGCTTCAATAGCAACGAATTTCACAGTATCGGGCATCATCTCAGGTTCGACTTCCCTTCCGATTTTCATGCCTGTAGCGAGATTGATATCGTGAGCGGAAGCATCACCGATTGTATCGTCAAAGTCCTCTGGATTATAGAAAAGGATCGTACCAGGGCCATACTCTCCGGTCTGGATGGCATCTACGATGATTGCGTTACGGTACCCCCAAAGCAACGGAATTATGTCCAATCCTCCCACAGGCTCCTGCCTTGTGTCCACATCATCCAGTTCCATGGCCTCGATCTCATCGACAACCTCCAACCCTATGGCATCATCCGACATGATAGGACTTCCGAGTCCGATCACAAGAATCTTGTCAGACCTCTTACTCATATTCTGCCCTCCTTAAGCATCCTAATGTACACACTGAAGAATCCGAGGAATACCAATGGTGCCAGTGCAATCAGCGATATCACACCGAATCCGTTAATGACTGCCTCTGAGCCAGTATACAGTGTTGCTGCAACCCCGGTGTACATTGTACTGATAATTGCAACGGACATAGGACCTGTTGCTACTCCTCCTGCATCAAAGGTTATTCCTACCATGTCCTTATCGCCAAGCCACATGAGGATTATTGCAATAATGAATCCCGGAACTATGATGTAAAGTATATCAAAGTTGAAACAGACCTTAGCCATACCTATGGCAACAAACAGTGCAACTCCTGAAGACACGACCATTTTAATAGTATTCTTGGAAACATTCTTTCCGGATGACTCTTCGACACGAGATGCAAGAATTGCCACTGCAGGTTCTGCTATAGCCACCAGGAAACCTAATAACGCACCAAGAAGGATCAGAACTATAGGTAAGTCAGCGAGCTTGGTTCCGATTTCTGTTGCAAGCGGTATGAATCCTGTGTAAATTCCTGTAAGGAAAATAATTACACCTACTGCTGCCAATGTGAGACCCAGCAACATCCTCTTAACTGCATTCCAGGTGAATCTAAGGAAGGTCCTCTGGAAGAATGCGAAGAAGATTGTTAGAGGTACAATTGCTATAGCAACATTGTATACCTCATGACATAACTCATGTCCCATTGCGACCCAGATATTTTCTGTGGCATGAGCTACCTCTCCGCCGGAAGATGATCCGAATACAGGATCGCCGGATGCTACTCCGATCACAAGAAGTGCTATTATCGGACCGATGGAAGCCAAACCAATCATACCATATCCGTCCAATTCATTACGAAACTTACCTACTGAACAGATACCTATACCCAGAGACAACAAGATAGGTACGGTCATTGGACCCGTGGTCACACCTCCGGAATCCACTGAGATACCTACATATTCTGCCGGCGTCATGAAGAGGAGTACAAGGACTAAGATGTATCCGATTGTTATCAAAATCCTTAACGAGAATTTGAATACAATCCTACATGCTGCCACAATCAAGAACAATGCTACTCCGGCTGCAATTCCATAAACCATGGTGTCCTTATTCATAGATGTGAACAATTCCGTAACCTGACTGGCAAATACCGCTACATCCGGTTCCGCAACCGTTACCAGGAATGATATTGCGAACACCACAGCTACCATGAAGAATCTGGACCTTCTCTTCGGTATCTCAGATCCTATGGCTTCACCCACAGGATTGATACCTTTCTCCACACCGATCAGGAACATCGTAAATCCGACGAGAACCATCAATACACACAGAAGAAACATTGCCGTTTCTTCCAAATCAAAAGGTACTAGAATCAGCCTAAGAACGAATAAAATTGCGGCTATCGGTAATGTCGAAACCAAAACTTCTTTAGCTGTCTCTAGTGCATCCATCGATGAACCGTATGTGTTACCATTTATTAAGTACTATGTATACTGAGACATTTTACAACGTTTAAATAGGATTGACGATAATGGCGACATGTGAACATCGGAGTATCGACTTCCCTCATCATCAATGGGCACACCATAACGGAGAGACAGATAGAAGTTCTGAGATGCATCCACGAGACTGGCAGCAAGAACTCAGCCGCAAAAAAACTGGGAATCTCTCCGCCTGTTGTCCACAAATACATGGAATCCATTGAAAAAGGTACAGGAATTGTACTTCTCAATTCCACACCCGGAGGAACGGAACTCACTGCAGATGCACTGAAAATTATAGAAACTGCAGATATGATGGAATCACGCTGTACTGTCAGTAAAAAATTCACTGTGGGATGTTCACCTGTTACCAGCGACCTCATAATGATGGGTTTCTCTGCTTCCAAAGTAAAAGGTGAAGTAATCATCACCAACGATGCCATGAACGTCAAAATGCTTAAGGACGGTATTGTAGACCTCATAATCCTCGATGACCCCATCTTCCTATTCGATCTCGACAAATACCACTGGCAGGAGATAGGTCACATGGACATGATTCATGTGAACAACGGGCCGGATTATGTCAAATACAAATACGGAGCACAGAGGGTGGCATACGAATACCTTGAGTCTGCGGGCGATGAATATAACATCATCTCCGAAACACACAATCTTGATGACCTTCTCAATTCTGGATGCAGTTTCTTCATCG
>SUSX01000089.1 GCA_015063195.1 Thermoplasmata archaeon
GAACGGTACCTCGCATTCTACTCCGCATTCGTCACATGTGACTTTTATGAATTCCTTGGGTTTAGAAGGACGTCTGTCCCTTGAACCGTAATCCCTTCCGTATGCCATAATCTGTAATCTGTTTATTTGATAAAATGTGTTTTGGCATTACGGATATTCAGTCCGATTTCAGATACCGTCAAGTCCTTTGACGCGCTCTATTTTACGTTCCTCTTTAATCACTTTCTTTGTGACAAGATCTTCGGATGCCCATTGGATAAGTTCTTCCAACTCATTGAACAAGTCTTTTTTGTCCTTGGAATACCATTTGAGGTTATCTTTTTCATTATAAAGTCTAACCTGCATTGATTTGATGGCACTGACAACATTGTTGTAAGCTTTGACACTGATCTCAGATCTGGGTTCGATATTGTCTCTGTATCTGATATCCAGATAGACAATACTCCTGTCAAGGAATGCCTCAAACTTCTTCTCATTTGGGAAAACGGGTATGGATATGATGAATATTTCCTTAGGTTTCAGTTCAGGATATCTGAGTATGAGGTGCTGAAGCGTTTCCCTAAGGTCATCCTGCATACTTCCGCTTACCTGTCCGTATATCTTCCTCAATCTCGGTATGTCATCCGCTGTGGCTGCGGTACGCATTCTGTTCGCAGCCCTTTTGAATTCGATTCCGTTCTTATGTTCCAGTATATCGAACAGTTGAGGAATCAGATCATCGGATTCTTTGATGGAGTTGAGGTATCCTATACATGCTCCGGTGACGTATTCGTTGGAACATTCGGCACGTAGTGCCTTGATATCATCAGCAGCAGCCCTTTCATTGACCTTGGTTAGAAGTATCACAGTTTCTGTTTTCACGCGATTGTTACTGCTTTTCAATTGACTTCTGACAATCGGATAGAACTCTGCATCATAGTTATTGATCAGGTAGTGATTTTCAGAAATGGAACCTTTTCTGCCCGATATCACGAAATCAACGGAATCCAGGAAATGGAATCTGTAATCTGTCGAAGATACGGGCAAGATAAGAACTCCTGTAAAGATGTTTAAGGGTCATTCGACCCGTAATTAGATGTCATCTCTGCCGTTAAGGGCTTCTTTAAGATAAGCGACCTCTTCATTGGAAAGGGTGACTCCCTTACCCATCTTGCTGCCGTCAGGGGACCATTCCCTGATGTCATATTTGGGATCCCTGTGATTCCAACTGATGAGGTTCAATTCCTTTGTCCAGCCCTTTGACGATGTTGAAAGGACAGCGATTTTTTCAACAATTTCATAGTCGAAAGGTTCTGGCATTCTTCCACCTGTTTTTCTCAAATAGTTATATTATATTAAAAGTTGCGTTTCACAGAATTGAGTAATGGTTGTAAACATGTGTCACATTGTTAGATTCCATTGTTCATCATTCAATACAAATATATATTTTGACAAATGTAGTCTTTATAACGGTTGGATTAACTTGTACAATACAATACTCCCGGTAGGAAGTGCATAGATGATTGAAACGGTCTATGCGATTATAATTGTGATTTTGATTGGTTGTTCTGCATTCTTTTCAATGTCAGAAACAGCGTTCACCAGTGTCAGTCAGGTGAAACTGAAGAAAATGGCCAGTGAAGGCAGTGCTAAGGCCGAAAGGACGTTGAAGATTCTGGAGAACTACGATAAGTTCCTTACAACCATTCTGATTGGAAACAATCTTGTGAACATCGGTGCTACATCTTTGGCAACTCTACTCTTCTCCATATTGTTGGGAGCAGAGACCGGTGCATTGGCATCTACAGTCATTATGACTCTGGCATTGTTGACTTTCGGAGAGATTACTCCCAAATCATTGGCTAAACGTCATCCTGAGAAGATCTCCATGGCAGTGGCATCGATTATCCGTACATTTGAGATTATATTCACTCCGTTGTCTTTCATCTTCATCAAACTGACAGCTGTTTTCAGCAGAAACGATACAGATCCTGCAGTCACAGAGGATGAACTTGAATTCGTTCTCGAGGAGTTCGAGAGTGAAGGTGCCATTGAGAGTACTGAATGTGAACTGATCAAATCGGCTATAAGATTTGATGATAAGACAGTTCTTGAGATTCTTACTCCCAGAGTCGATATCGTCGGTTTGGACCGTACTGCGTCGATGGAGGATGTAAGAAAAGTATTGCTTCACACAGGATATTCAAGAATCCCGATCTACGACGGCACAGTCGATAAGATTATCGGTGTCATCTACTCCAAGGATTTCTACGGAAGATACTTCCTTCCAAACCGTGACGAATCAATAGCCGGTATAATCAGGAGGGTCAGATTCATCCCGGAGACAACGACAGTTGCACAGGCACTGTCTGAGATTCAGAGATCTACCGTCCAGATGCTAGTGGTCGTAGACGACTACGGAGGAACGGTAGGTATCGTCGCACTCGAAGATGTGTTGGAAGAACTTGTCGGAGAGATTTGGGATGAAAGCGATCAGATTGAATATGATATCGTCAAGGAATCTGACGGTACATACACGGTCACCGGGGATGCAAACATTAATGACATAATGGAAGAGATCGGAAAGAAATTCGATCTCGAGGATTATGACGGCCCTACAGTAGGCGGATTCATTCAGTACAAGATCAATAAAATCCCAATTATGGGAGATAGAATCGAGCTTGAAGGATGCACTATGATTGTTACATCAGTCAGGAACCGCCGCGTCAAGTATGTAAAGGTCATTCCTGAGGAGCCTTCAGCTGAAGAAGATAATCTCTGATGACTTTCTCAGCAATCTCTTTTCTGGCGGGGTGAGACATAATCTTCCCCGTCACAGAAACCACATCACCTCCGTGTGCAATCTTATATTCTCCGCACACGGCCTTTTGCTTATCAAGTCTGAAGTAGAA
>SUSX01000090.1 GCA_015063195.1 Thermoplasmata archaeon
AATAGGCCGTCTCCGGCAAGTTGTGCCGTAGGCATCCCGTAGATCACATGAGAAGTCTTCATTCCACGGCGCTGTTCGTCACCGTCCATGAGATCGTCATGAATCAGAGTAAAATTATGGATGTATTCTATGGCAGCAGCCATTGGGAATGCCTTCTTTCCATCTCCGCCTACCGCACGGCATGCTGCAACGACCATTGCAGGTCTCATCCTCTTACCGCCAGCGTATGGGTATTGTCTGCAGGCTTCTATGAGGTTTGCAGGTTTCTCATCTGCAATGTATGATTTGATTGCGCCGTCAAGTTCTGCGGACATTTCCTTGAGTTTCTGTTTCACATCCATTCTTTCATTCCCCTGATCCATTCTGATGTTTTACCGATTGTAATGTATTTCTTATTGGAAAGTTCTTTCACTGTTGCAGAGCCCGTAAGGAACATAGCAGCTCTGAATTCTTCCCTGATTGTGATCAGTTTCTTCTTTACCGCTTCCGCAGACTCCATCGCTTCTGCGAGAATTCCGTTTGCCGTTCCGGCACAGGATGCACCCATAACGATCGATCTGGCTACGTCAAGTCCTGATCTTATACCTCCAGAGGATATGAGTGGAAGCGATGTTTTTACGGTTCCTAACACGACGGGCGTGGGAATTCCCCAGTCGAAATAAAGTTCTCCAAGATTGGATCTGATGTCGTCCTTGGAGTCTCTGGCTCTGTACAGTTCCACTGCGGAGAAACTTGTTCCTCCCATGCCTGCTACATCTATGGCGTGTATACCTATGCCGCTTAGCTTCTGTACCGTATCGTTATCGATACCTGCGCCCGTTTCTTTGACGATCAGCGGGCATTCTCTTGCTGCGGCTCTGATAGCATCGTAACATCCTTTCGCCATTGTATCGCCCTCTGGCTGTACAATCTCCTGAAGATAGTTGAGGTGGATTGCGACATAATCTGCATCTATCAGCTCTTGGGCTTTTCTGATGTCTTCGGGACCGTATGCTCTCTTATTCTTTTGTTTAATAAGCTGAGGTGCACCAACGTTTCCGATAACCAGCGGGACATCGTAATCTTTAATGACAGCATAGCTTTCTGTATCAACGTCGTCTATTCCCGCCCTCTCACTGCCCACTCCCATTCCGATATTCAGCTCGGAGCATGCTTTGGCAATGTTGGAATTAATCTTCTTTGCACCGGAGAATCCCCCTGTTATTGCGGTGACGATCAGCGGGAAATCCAGTTTCCTGCCGAGCATTGAACATGTAGTATCTACATCGTCGATATCTATCTCCGGAAGTGCATTGTGTATGAGTTTTACATCGTTCCAGTAATTGTAACCCGGTTCGATTTTTTCATTGAGGCAGATGTTGATGTGGTCTGCCTTTCTTTCTTTGATTTGTGTCATAGTCACGCACCTCTCGCTCTGGTGCAAATCACATCCTCGTTTTTGAGAAGAGACAGGAGTCTGCCCTCAACGTTACCGTTGATGAGAATACATTCTCTGTCGCCGTTGCAGAGCCTAAGCATGGATTTCATCTTTTCCACGACTCCTCCTGTGACATCGTCTACAGAAGTTTCTTTCTTCACATTTTCGAGGATTTTTTCGTTCACGTCCCTGTACAGCTTTGCATCGGGATTGTTTTTAGGATCGGAATCGAACAGTCCGTCGATATCGGATACGAAGATTACTTTCTCAATATCCAGGATATTGCCGAGTTTCTCCATGATCTGGTCGCCTGAGCAGATAGAGAATCCGAGTTTACGATCAAGTACGACATCACCGAAGAGTACGGGCATGATTCCGAGCCCGACGAAACCTTTGATGACTTCATCATTTTCTATGATAAGTTCTCTGTCATCCATTATGAAACACGATCCCGGAGGTACAGATATTGCCGGCATTCCGTTTTTGTTCAGTTCCGAGATTATGTATGAGTTGAGTTCTCTGACATCATAACAAACTTCTGCCACAGCAGGTATCTGTTCATTATTGACATGCCCTCCGTTGAGGTTATACTTCTTAGCCAGTACATGTCCGAATGAACCTGCGCCATGTACGATGATGACGTCCTGTCCGGAATCTTTGATTTCCTTACAGAGTCTGGAGACAGTTTCAGTGTTGAATTTCCTGTATTCCTTTTTGTCCGTAATGACGCTGCCACCGAGTTTGATGAGTATCATTGCCAGTGCAATTGTTTGCTTTGTTATAATCCTATGTGAGGAGTATTAGTTGTTCGAATGCCGAGCGCACAGAATATAATGGTTGAATCCGATGCAGGTAGGAACATGGACCTTTTTGAATACAACCGCAGGGACATCCTAAGCAGACAGGCACCATTGGCTAGCAGGATGAGGCCAGAACATCTCGATGACATAGAAGGTCAGGAGCACATCTTAGGAGACGGAATGATTCTTACCAGGGCGATAAAGGCCGACAGGATCAGTTCGCTCATATTTTACGGTCCCCCGGGTACAGGAAAGACGACGTTGGCACATGTGATAGCAAATATGACCGATGCCAGTTTCAGAGAGATCAATGCCACATGTGCAGGCAAAAAGGACATGGAAGAAATTGTTGCATTCGCCAAGACACAATTAGGAATGCACGATAAAAGAACTATAATCTTTATTGATGAGATTCACCGTTTCAACAAGGCACAACAGGACTATCTTCTTCCGTTCGTAGAGAACGGTACTCTGATACTCATCGGAGCCACGACTGAGAATCCGTATTTCGAAGTCAATAAGGCTCTTATCTCCAGGTCCATGATTTTTGAATTGAAACCTCTTTCGAAGGACAACATGAAGAACATTCTTTTCCGTGCATTAAGGGACGAGAAGAGAGGTTTCGGAAAA
>SUSX01000091.1 GCA_015063195.1 Thermoplasmata archaeon
AGCTACGATGGCAACTGCTGTCAAACGTTTGACCTTAATCTTCTCCATTAACGGGTAGACGAGGGTTTCAGCAAGAGACATAGCGGATGTGAGTGCTGCGAACAATACCAGAACAAAGAACACAAGCCCTACAATATCTCCTCCGGGCATGGACTGGAATACTGCAGGGAGAGTCATGAACATGAGTCCGGGTCCGCTGGAGATCTCTGCAGATGAGAAGATTGTAACTGCAGGCACAATCAATAGTCCCGCAATAATAGCAACTGAGGTATCCATGATACTGATTTGTCTTGTTGATTTTTCAATGGGTACATCCTTTTTCATGTATGATCCGAACGTAATCATGATTCCCATTGCAAGTGACATGGAGTAGAACAGCTGACCTGTAGCATCAAGAACTGTGGCTGCTGAGAACTTTGAGAAGTCAGGTGTGAGGAAATCAACAGCTGCATCGATACCGTTAGGCTGTGCCAATGTGTACACTGTCAATCCGATAAGCAGAATGAGCAGGATGGGCATGAGAACCTTACTGAGCTTTTCGATACCGCTCTGAATACCTCTGGCGACGAAGAACAGTACAAGGAAACCGAAGATCAGGAACCAGATGAACGGTCCGTCAAGAATCGAATCCATAGAACATCCGATGAAATCACTAAAGTATCCGGACGAAGCAACAGCCATTCCGCCGCCGGTTGCGTATTCGAACAGGTACTTAATGACCCATCCTCCGATTACCACATAATACGGCAGAATGATGAGTGGCGGAAGGATTGCCAAATATCCGATCCATCTGTGTTTCTCGGAAATACTTCCGAATGCGGAAATGCATGATTTTCCTGTTTTTCTTCCGATTGTGAGTTCTGTAATGAGCAGTGTGAAACCAAAGGTTACTACCAGGATGATATACACGAGAAGGAATATTCCTCCTCCGTTCTCCTCGGCTAGATATGGGAATCTCCAAAGATTTCCCAATCCGATAGCAGAACCCGCTGAAGCCAAAATAAATCCTATTTTGGTAGCAAAATTCTTCTCTTCTTTATTATCCATTGAAAAAATGATAATATTAACGTTTATATGGGTTGGGTATTTCATATTTAAAGCATAGGGTAATTTTTCCAACCATCTACCACTATAGTAGATGTATACTTTTCATTATATTCTCACAGTAAAATGATGTCATGCAGTGTCGGAATCTGCAGGAAAGTGAAAGAAGAACATGTGCATGGCAATCACATACACAACCAGGAATCATTACTTCGGAAGAAACCTGGACCTCGAATGTTCATTCGGAGAGGCCGTAGCGGTTACCCCCAGGAACTACGGTTTCAGGTTCAGGAAAGTGAAATGTCTGAAACATCACTATGCTATGATAGGAATGGCTCTGATGGCGGACGGATATCCGTTGTACTACGATGCCACCAATGAATACGGAGTCAGCATGGCAGGATTGAATTTTCCTGACAATGCATATTATCCGTCGGAATCGAAAGGTTTGGACAATATCGCTCCGTTCGAATTCATACCGTGGATATTGGGACAGTGTGCATCGGTAGAAGGTGCATTGACTCTTCTGGAGGACATAAACCTGGTGAATGTGGATTTCAGTGAAGAGATGCCGCTTTCACCGTTACATTGGATCATCTCCGACAAGGAATGTTCCATAACGGTGGAACCGATGGAAGGGGGACTGAGAATATTTGACAATCCTGTCGGTGTGCTGACCAACAATCCTCCTTTTGACTATCAGATGTTCAATCTGAACAGGTATATGGGGCTCTCACCCAAACCTCCAGAGAACAGGTTCTCCGATAAGCTGATACTGAAGAAATACAGCAGAGGGATGGGAGCCATAGGGCTTCCCGGCGATATGTCGTCAACATCACGTTTCGTGAAAGGTGTGTTCACGAAGATGAATTCCGTTTCAGGAGATTCAGAAGCGGAAAGCGTAAGCCAGTTCTTCCATATTCTGGCATCCGCAGAGCAGCAGAGGGGCTGTGTGGAGGTCGGGAACGGAGAGTTTGAACATACTGTCTATTCATCATGTTGTAACACAGACAGAGGAATCTATTATTACAGGACATATGACAACAGTCAGATCTACGGAATCGATATGTTTTCGGAAAATCTCGACGGTGATGCAGTCAGTGTATTTCCTCTGAAAAGAGATTCGGAGTTCACAATCCTGAACGGATGACCGACACTGCACTATATAATGAACATTGCCATCAAGGTGGCATGGGAACGATAGAGGATTACCGTACGGTCACAGGAACTTTCGAGGACGAGATGAGTCTAAAAGGTTCCAGATTCATCGGAATAGTTATGCCGTGTCCTTCCGAAAGCGACATTTCAGCATCCATCGAAACCGTGATGAAGAAGTATCCCAACGCTACCCATTACTGTTACGCGGCACTGTTCAACGGATCGGAAAAGAGGGAAAGATCCAGTGACAACGGGGAACCGTCAGGTACCGCAGGCAAACCTATCCTTAACGTTCTCAAAGGATCCGGTCTGTCCGATCTCATATGCATAGTCGTCAGGTATTTCGGAGGTACATTGCTGGGAACAGGCGGATTGGTCCATGCCTATTCAGAGACATCAAAACTTGTTATGCAGTCCGTTACAGAAAGGACGAGGTATGCGTGTTCGTTCTTCAAATTCACATTGGACTATCAGTACTACAGTATTTTCGAGAGTAAATGCAGATCTTTGATGGCAGTCAAACCTGAATGCGATTACTACGAAAAAGTGGACGTCAGGGCCTGGATCAGGATCCCAGATACCGAAGAATTCGTTAGAAGGATAACTGATGTCACCGAACGTCATGTGATACTATACCGTG
>SUSX01000020.1 GCA_015063195.1 Thermoplasmata archaeon
TCAATTCGCGATCGACGTCTCCGACTACATCGAAATGAAGAGATACGGTGAACCTATCGCAGTATTCTTCGGAGACCATCCCAAAGTTCAGGGATACTCACTCATCCAGCTTATCGAGACATCACAGATCTCAGGACACTTCGCAGAGGATACCGACAGAGCATTCATTGATGTCTTCTCATGCAAGAAGTTCCCTCCAGAGAAGACTGCAAAGTTCTGTCAGGAGTACTTCGGAGCAAAGAAGATGGAATACTCCATCGCATTCAGGGATGTATAAGATCCCTTTTTCAAACGCCCGCAAGGGCGTTTCTAAATCATGAACCGACCTTTTCATTTCATTATACGCAATGCAGGCCCCGGACTCATCATCCAGGAGGCACTGTACGGTTTCATAATGGCCCTCATTTTCGTAGTGGCCGTAGGTGTAGGTATTCTCGATGTTGACCGATATACCCTTTTGATCATGATTTTGGGTATGAATCTCACATGGGGTGCCATCGACATGGTGGTGTTCTACTTCGTGGATGAAGGTGAGCACCGTATGATGTACCGTTTTGTACGTGACAGGCAGAGTGCCGGCAAAGATACCAGAGAATTTCTCAGGAATCATTTTGACGGTACGGTATTGGATTCCATATCGAATGAAGATAAGGAAAGAGTTTATGACATAATTCTTGAAAGTAGGCCTGTAGATTGTAAAGTGTACAGGAGTGAGAGGTTGGATCTTTTCCTCAGTGCATTCTCATGTTTTGTCACCACTGCACTGACGGTGGTACCTTTCATGTTGTGTCTGTTGTTAATTCCGAATTACGATATAGCCTTGTTGTGTTGTTGTATAATGTCAACAATCATCATGTTCTTCCTTGGATACAAGTTGGCTCCGTGCATGAATCATGACAATCTCCGTTTAGGTCTGGCTGTTGCTCTGGTAGGAGTTTTGCTGACACTGATTGCCACTTTTACAGGCGGATAAATCTCGTACTAAACATTAGTAATTTTATCCTATTTGTATAATATTTACTCAAAAGGGTTATATTAACACGAAGAGATTCGGTAACGATAGGTATGGATAACAAGCTCTTTGTGACCATTATTGTGGTGGCTGTCGTCATCGCCGGAGTCTCAACAGCCGCGTTCATGTACAATGCGGAAGATGATACCGAAGACAACAGCAACATGTTTAACGTAATTGCCAGAGCAAATTCAGAAGGATCAGGGCTTTACATAAAGTCTGATTTAGTCAACTCTGATAGCGGCCTGATTCCCGTAAGGGCTAGTAACAATGTAGCATTTTTTAATTCTGATTGGACTGTGTCCCCGGATAATGCAGCAGCATGGGGAGGACTTGTGTTCGGAACACCCGGTACATCAAGTATTCAGCACACACAGTTGGCAGATTTGGCATCCCAGATGGGATTGAAATTCACATTGTATTCTACAAGTGCTTCCACATCTAACGATACAATCTATTATGACTCAGGTATTGCAAATTCAGGACAGGCATTGAGCAATACAATCATCGATGGAGGAATTCTTTGGGAGCCCCAGTATCAGTTGATTATCAGCGATAAAAGTCACAGATTCGTTTCTTTGGCACTCACAAATGATGTCTTTGAGGATCATACATGTTGTATCATCGCAGGTAACACAGAGTATATGCTGTCAAATGAGTCCGCAACGGAGAGATTCCTTGCAGGTTATGTAAATGCAGTTGATGATATCAATGAGATATTGAAAAACAAAGATTCTAATGTTGATGAGTATAATGAGTTTGTCGAATTTGTAATGACAAAGGTATCTGCACTTGCAAATGAAAAACAGGTGACAATGGATGCACTTGCAAACATTACATATCTCTACGCAGATGATTCTGAGGGTAACCTGAACAAATTGGAAAGTGACATTTCTGAGCTTGTTGACAATCTCGAAGATCTTGGTATTTTCAAAAAGACTGTAAAGAATTCTGAATTGTTCGCTGAGGAATTTGTAACACAGACTTATCTTAAGAAAGCAATTGCCGGTGACTATGAAAGTACCGGAAAAGTCAATGTCAAAGTAGCAGTAATTACAGGAGATATTCATCAGATTGCAATTCACTGGGGAATACAGGAGAATTACTTCTCTGATGTCGGTGTCACAGTAGATGTCGTCGGAAGTACCAACGGTGCAGGAGTCGCTACAGCTCTCGTCAACGGAGAGGCAACTTTCGGATTCCTCGGAGCACCTCCTGCTACGATTACAACTGTTAACAGTGGATACATAGTTGCATAAGGCGGTGTATAGGATGGAATTCAAATACGACAAGCACAACAGGTACCACCGTTTCGGAAGAGGGGTACTGATTACTGCCTTGTCGCTGTGGTTGTTCTGGTGGGCATGGCTCATGATCTCGCTTTTCGCGAAGAACATAGCTATCCCTACGCCTATGGACACATTCGGTGCCTTGATTGATTTTCTTCAGTTCGGAGACACAATCACCGGAAGAAGTGCATGGGATTACATCGGATCAAGTCTTACGAAATTCCTTGAAGGTTTCCTTCTAGCATTCGTAGTCGCAGTACCGTTGGGTCTTATTCTGGGTAACTTCAAGATTCTTCAAGAGCTTGCTACACCTATAATCGAAGTGCTCAGACCTATTGCACCTATTGCATGGGCACCGATATTCATCATATTGTTCAGATACAACGTAGGAGCAATCATGGTTGTCTTCATCGGTATATTCTTCCCGTTATTGACAAACATCATCTTCGGAGTTCACAAAATTGATAAAAATCTCGTGGATGCAGCCAAGACTCTTGGTGCAAGTAATCTTCAGATTTTCATCAAGATCCTTGTTCCTTCAACGATTCCTTACATCATGAACGGTATTAAGGTTGGACTCGGAATAGGGTGGATGTGTATCGTTGCTGCAGAATTGTATGCCAATCCCCTCGGAGGTATCGGATTCTACGTAGCCAATATGATTACGAACAGTGCATATCCTGAGGCATATGCAGGGCTTGTAATCATTGCAGTATTGGGTCTTCTTACAACAGGTGTCGCAGACCTTATACACAGAAAAGTCTCCAAGAGAATGGGAGTTGATGCCTAATGGATGGAAAAATCAAGATTGAAGGAAAGAAGTACGATTCATCCGACCGTGTCAGAGCAGACAGGACAGATGAGTTGTATAAACACATCCCTGAAGGCGAGACTTTGATGAAAATAGACGGTCTACGTGTAGTATACCGTACAGATGATTCAGAGACAGTTGCAGTAGATGATTTCACATTGGATGTAAAGAAAGGGGAACTTATCTCCATTATCGGTCCGTCAGGATGCGGAAAAACAACAATTCTCCGTTCAATCGCAGGTCTGCTTCAGCCGACCAGCGGAAAGATCACAATCGGTGACAATGAATGTACAACAGCCGGTTCTGACAGAGGAATGGTCTTCCAGGATTTTGCTCTCTTCCCATGGAGGACAGTGAAACAGAACGTTGCCTTCGGAATGGAGGTAGCCGGAGTTCCCAAGGAAGAACGTGAAGAGAGGGCCATGAGATACATCCGTGCCGTAGGTCTCGAGAAGTTTGCAGATTCACGTATCCATGAGCTTTCTGGAGGTATGAAACAGCGTGTGGGAATTGCACGTGCATTGGTGATGCATCCTGCAGTTATTCTCATGGATGAGCCCTTCGGTGCATTGGACGCTCAGACAAGAAACATTATGCAGGAACAGTTGACAAAAATCATCACTCACAGTGAAAGAACGATTATTTTCATCACACATTCCGTCGATGAAGCACTGTATCTTTCGGACAGGGTGGTAATGCTTTCCAAGCGTCCTGCTACAATCAAGGAGATAATCGATGTTCCATGGGACAGACCGAGGGACCGTGCATCTCCCGAATTCACTGCATTGAGAAAGAGGATTCTTTCCGAATTGGAGAAAGAGAACGTAATGCAGTAAACCAAACCTTTCAAACCCCTTCCTTACTTTTATCTATTCTTTTCACTTTTGGGTTTCTATGCACATTTACGTACTCGGCGGTTTCCTGGGAAGCGGGAAAACAACCATCCTCATGAAAATAGTGAACGGTTTCCTTGAGAAGGGAAAAAAGGTAGCAGTCATCGTCAACGAGATAGGGGATATCGGTGTAGATGGTACCACACTCAGATCAGAAGGATACAATACCACCGAGTTGGCAGAGGGTTGTGTATGCTGTACATTATCAGCCACATTGCAGGTTGCAACATACAATATTATCAGAGACATCAACCCTGATGTGATTGTAATCGAACCTACAGGACTTGCGATCCCGGGAAAAGTATCGGAAGCCTTGGCTGAAGATCCGTTGAATCTGGAATCTACAGTCATCGGAGTCGCAGACGGAGTACGTTTCAAAGTGTTTGTTTCAAAGAAACCTGAGTTCATGAAGGAACAGTTGGAGAGTTCCGACCTTATAGTAATCAACAAGATCGACATCGCTTCCGAAGAAGATGTCGCTAACATCGAGTCCTGGGTCAAAGAGAACGTAGGTGATGTCAGAGTCATCAAGACATCTGCACTCACCAACGAAGGAATAGATGAGCTGAAGGAGGCAATATACAATGAGTGATCAATTTAATTCAGCAGAGTTGGCAGGCGGTAATGCCGTAGGCGTCAACGGAAAGATACGCGGATTCAACGCTGATGTGGAGGCAAGATTGGCCGATGTTCTTCTCAGCGTGGGAAAATGGGTTGAGAAGGAGGCAGGTGCATTGATGGGTCACATCAAGCTCGCAGTCACCAACGGTACTCAGACAGTTACTATGAATCTCACGGATCTCAGTGAAGGCGTATTGTATCACGGAAAGGTCAGGCCGTCACCCGATGTGGATTTCACATTCATGGCCGCTGTACTGGATGTCGACGGACATGAACTGGAACACAAGGTCTACCATGCATTGGAGGATTCCGGAATCAATATGCATCTTGAGAATCATCATCACCATCACGACGGTGAGTGCAGTTGCGGCCATGACCATCACCACCATCATGAGCATGATCACGACCACCACCACGATCATCATGACCATGATCATCATCACGGCAGCGACTGCAAGTGCGGTTGCCACCATCACTGAGAGGTTTTCCTCTCTTTTTCTTCAATTATGATTTTTCTTAAAAATTCCAGATTATCCGGATTGTTCGCGGCAATGACGGAATTCCTTTTGAAAAGATCCTGTTCTCCGTACACGCTGCTGATTATTCCGCCCGCTTCGGTAAGAATGAATCCTGCCGCAGCATGATCCCAGGGGTGAAGAATCGGTTCATAATACAGATCAATAGAACCTTCGGCTGTTTTACACAACTCATATGCTGCAGATCCCATTCTCCTTATGTCCTCACATATGCCGTAGATTTTTTCTGATATCCTGAATGTCTCAGATGATCCGGATTTATCATATGCGCCCCATGATGTGGCGAATATGCAGTTCTCCGGTTTCCTATCGGAGACCTTGATCTTTTTTCCGTTTCTAAACGATCCGTTGCCCTTTAGAGCATAGAACATTTCATCGGTGTACGGATTGTATACAACGCCCATTACAGGTTCTCCTGAATGTATTAATGCAATCGATACTACGGACATCTGAAGATTCCTGATGAAATTGGTCGTACCGTCTATGGGGTCAACAATCCAATAATCATCGGAAGATCTGTCGTCATCGTCTTCCTCCTCACCGACAAAAGTAGATCCAGGGAGCAATGCTAGCAACTCTTTCTTCAGAAATTGCTGAACCTTCAGGTCGATTTCGGTGACATGGTTGTCCTTGGTGCCCTTATCCATCACTTCCGGGTCGGATGAATCGAGCATTATCTCTCCGGCTCTTCTTGCAATATCTATTGTGCCGTCACAGATATTCCGGAACATAAGACGATCTCCGTAATGCATGTATGCTGATATGCTGAATCATACGATTTGAAGTATAAGTGGAGGACTCACCTGTACATCATTGAGTCGAATTCTGTAGGCTGTACCTTCCATTCTTCCGGAACCAGCTCCTTGATGCGCCCGTCATGGACATCGGTGACACCGACAGCAATTGCCAACAACTTGTCAACAGCATCTGTGGTAAGAGGTGCCAGATCATAGAAATGGACAAGTCTGAACGTAGGTTCCATATTTTCTCCGTCAAGGAAGAACGCACCTGCAGCAATCTTGCTGTTGAGGTTGTTGAATTCGTTAAGAACCATCTGCCTGCTGTTTTCGGGAATCTCGAACATAAGTTTGCAGTGGAAGTTTACTGTGGCGGTCTCCTCGTTGATGGAGATAGCGGATGCAATAGGGAGGTCATCACCTTTGAACAGTGCAACTGCTATCCTGTTCTCCTCGTCGAATTTGCATTCATAATTGTTTTTGGTGAATGTCTTCTTAATGACCTCAAATACTTCGTCTGCGGTCTGAACTTTCTTACGTCTCAATCCGAACATGTCTTCTCCGCCTGGTGATGTAATATGTAGTGCTAGACTTTATACTTGTTCAAAAACCCCAAAACTGAGTGCAGGGGCTGGGATTTGAACCCAGGAACTACTTAAGACAGGATCCTAAGTCCTGCGCCGTTGGCCAAGCTTGGCTACCCCTGCTCTGTCCGCTTGAAGGTTCTGCTTCTTATTATGGGTTACGGTCTGATAATCCATTAAATAAACTTATGTGTATTACGGTGCTTAGGAGATTACAATGGCAGATTTATTGAAGGACACCGGAAGGGCACTTCTTCTCGGTAACGAAGCAATCACCAGAGGATTGATAGAGGCAGGTGTGAGATTCGCATCCACATACCCCGGAACGCCATCGTCTGAAGTAGGTAACATTTTGGAAAAAATATCGGATGATGCAGGAATGTACTTCGAATTCTCAACAAACGAGAAAGTAGCATTCGAGGTATCCGCCGCTGCAGCAGTATCCGGTGTCAGGTCCTTCGCATTCATGAAGCACGTCGGTCTTAATGTAGCAGCAGAACCCCTTCTTACACTCGCATATTCCGGTGTAAGGGGAGGAATGCTTGTGATGACTGCCGACGATCCGTTCGCACACAGTTCACAGAACGAGCAGGACAATAGGTTCTACGCACCTTTGGCTTTGGTCCCCATGGTCGAACCTTCAACACCAGCTGAAGGCAAGGAGATGGTTGCCGCCGCATATGAGATTTCAGAGGAACTCTCGATGCCTGTGCTCTTCAGAACCACCACAAGGATGAACCATGCACGCGGAATCGTATCTTTCGGACCGAGAAAGGATACTCCTGCCAAGGGTCATTTCGAGAAGGATGATGCACGTTTCGTATGTGTTCCTGCAAACGCCAGGAAGAACAGGGTACTTCTGTTGGAAAGGAACAGAAAGGCTCTTGAACTGTCTGAGAAATCTCCGTTGAACTTCATTACTGGAAATGCAGATTCCGATATAGGAGTCATCACATCTGGTGTCAGTTACACATATGTGAAGGAATGCATGTCCGATGTTGCAATTCTGAAACTCGGATTTACATATCCTCTTCCTGAGAAGAAGATTGCAGAATTCATCAAGGGAAAGAAGAAGATCATCATTGTAGAGGAATTGGAACCATATCTCGAGGATGCTGTATACAGGATAATGGGTCAGAACGGAATTGCCGTACCTGTCATAGGAAAGAGGGACGGAACACTTCCCAGAGAAGGAGAGTTTTCACCCGATGTATTGAAAGTTCTTGCAGAACATGTAAAACTTATCGATTATCCTGTAAAGTTGGACAAACCCGATGTGGCACTTCCTATGAGGCCGCCGACACTCTGTGCAGGATGCCCTCACCGTGGAACCTTTGCTGCTATGAAAAAAGCTGTAGGAAACAGGCCTGCAGTGTTTGCATCTGATATCGGATGTTACACATTGGGTTCGGCACCACCGTTCAAATTGGCAGATTTCGTACTCTGTATGGGCGGAGGGGCAGGAACAGCAGGAGGATTCTCCGAAGCAACGGATCAGAAAGCTGTTGCATTTATCGGTGATTCCACATTCTTCCATTCGGGAATCGCACCTCTGGTGTCTGCAAAGTTCAACAACCACAATCTTACGTTGGTTATTTTGGATAACCGTATCACAGCTATGACAGGCCAGCAGCCGAATCCAGGTACCGGAAGGAACTTTGGCGGTAAAGTCACCGAACCTGTGGACATTGAGAAACTTGTCAGAGGAATCGGAATTGAGTTCGTTGAGATCGTCGACGCATTTGATGTGAAGAAGACCACTGAGACGATGAAGAAAGCTGTTGATTTTGACGGTGTTTCTGTCATCATTTCAAAAGGACCGTGTCAGGTCGATATCAAGAGGAAGAAAGTTGCACTCGGTAAACCCTATGCAGTTGACGGAAACTCATGTATCAAGTGTTACCAGTGTGTGAAGACGATTGCATGTCCCGCACTCCAGAAGAAAGCAGACGGGTCCATCGAAACTGACCCGTCACAGTGTGTCGGATGCGGAATGTGTGCAAGTGTCTGTCCTAAGGATGCAATCAGGGAGGTGTCCCAATGAAGTACTGTGTTCAGATAGTCGGAGTCGGAGGACAGGGTGTCCTTCTGGCATCCATGGTCCTTGGAAATGCGGCAATGGATGCAGGATACGAGGTTGCAATGAGTGAGATCCACGGAATGGCACAGAGAGGAGGAAGTGTTCTCTGTACTCTCCGTTTCGGTGACGATATCATCAGTCCGTTGGAGTGTGACGGCGGTGCAGATCTGATGCTCGGATTCGAACCCGCAGAGACTTGCAGGAATATCACACTCTGTAACAAGGATTCTGTCATCATCACGAATCTCGGTGTTGTTCTGCCGTCAATGGTAGCTGCAGGATTCGACACATATCCTGAGGTGGATGACATCATTGAATCAATGAAAAAGGTGTCTGACAATATACACACAATCGATGCAACAGCACTTGCAATGGAAGCAGGAAAGGCAGTCGCAGCAAATGCAGTGATGATCGGTGCAGTCGCAGCAACACCCGGATTCCCGTTGTCAAAGGATCTGTTGAGGGAAAAATTAGCTGAGAATGTACCTCAGAAGTTCCTTGATCTGAATCTTAAGGCATTCGATCTAGGATACGAGCATGCAAAGTCCTCACACCAGTGAGTGTGGGGCATAAAAACTTCTTACAAATTTCTGAATCAAAATAGATGTTGGTGTGTGAGGGCAACACGCCCCCACACTGGGAGAGAATTGATAGTCATTCTGTGACGTTTGTTTTTCCGATTCCGATTGACGGCATGATGGTATTCTCGGATACTTCTACGGATCCTTCACCGATCATTGACTCGAACTCGGATTCGAATATCTCCTCAATCTTCTTTGTCTTCTCTTCGACGAAAGAGGAGATACTTCTGTTGACGGCCTTGAAGATGCCCTTCAGTGAAGCCTCAGGCATCTTGGCTGCAGCCAAATCATTCTCGACAACCAAGGTATGCGGGCAGACCGATTTCAGCTTCTGAAGTCCTACTGCCGCTGTATTCTGTCTTGCAGTCTCGAATGAGAATGGGTTAATGGCAATTGCGAACGTCATTACGTTCTGACGCTCGGCAATTTCTGCAATTATGGGTGCTGCACCTGTTCCGGTACCTCCTCCCATTCCTGCTACGATAAAGACCGCATCATATCCGGACACGGCACGTTTGATCTCTTCAAGGTGTGCCTGAGCACATCTCCTTCCGAGTAAGCTGTCACCTTTGGTCCCTTCTCCTTTGGTGACTGATTTGCATATGTAGAGCTTCAGATCCGCATCGGTGTTGTGCAATGCATCCCTATCCGTGTTCACTGCAATTGCATCTGCTTCCGGGTATGCTTTATAGATGTCACTGACGACACTGCAACCTGCTCCGCCGACGCCTATTACTGCGACACGTGCTTTTACTTCTACGTCTCCGTAGCTCATCCTTCATCCCTTTTCCCTAAATGGTTTCATGGTAGCCACGGCAATGCCGTGTATCCGATCCCTTCTGATTTACATGGGTATTTCGGCTGTTGCCACTAAGCGGTCAAACGCATTCTTGTATGCACCGCCGGCCAGCCTCCCATTGTCGATTTCGTCTTTCAACAGTTTTTCAAAGATGTCCGCGCGGTCCTTGGCGTATACTCCGACGAGTGAATCAATCACCATCATCTGATACTCTGTGACCTCTACGGTAATCTTTGTATTACCGTTGTCCGACGTTTGGCGGGGCACATCAGCATCCCTATTGATGTACTCCCTTACCGCTGTCCTAATGAAAAGTGAACGGCTTCCGAGCTCAGGATGCTCGCTAAGGTAAGCATCAAGTTCCTGAAGTTCCTTCGAACTGATTCTCAAAGAGATCTTTTCGTCGTCCATCTTCACCCTTCCGTTTCGCCCTGTAGAGTTTCCCATCCCTCAGGTAGTACTACTATGGAATACATTGTATTTAAAATGTAGGACAAAGTAGGACCATGTCCGACGGCTTGTATGTTTTTATCAAATGATTGTAGGACTTTCCTGTCCGACACTGCCGTCCGTCATACAGGATGCCATACCTATCACGTATGGGGTATACCTCCATAAGATATAATAATATAGGGAGCGGTCATCAGCAACACATAATACGGGGTTTCAAAATGTCATCCGGTTTTGGAGAGATGGAAAAGAAGTGGCAAGAGAAGTGGTCCGACAGGAAACTCAACCTGGCGAACAGAGACGATAGGCCGAAATTCATGTTGATTTTCGCCTATCCCGGTGTGACCGGATATCTTCATGTAGGACACATGAGGGGATTCAGTTACGTTGATGCAATAGGCAGATATAAGCGTATGACGGGATACAATGTACTCTTCCCTGTAGGTACGCATGCTACAGGAAACGGATCCATCACTCTCGCAAACAGGATCAAGAATAAAGACGAAGGAATTATCGATTACCTCCTGAGGAATGGATGTCCGGAAGAGAAACTCTCCGAACTCACCGAACCTATGAACGTTGTAGATTTCTTCAATGAGGTCTACGTCAACGAGTACTGGAAGAAATTCGGATTCCTCGCAGATTGGCGCAGATTTACATGTACATTATACCCCGACTACGGAAAGTTCATTCAGTGGCAGTTCCGTAAACTCAAGAATTCCGGTCTGCTGATTCAGAAACCTTATTTCGCATCCGCCTGTCCTAAATGCGGACCCGTAGCAGTGGATGCATCCGAAACGGATATCTCCAAGGGAGGAAACGCCGAAACTCAGGAATACACACTCCTGAAATTCAAACACGGAGACGAATACCTTGTTGCAGCCACACTCAGGCCGGAGACAGTGTACGGACAGGTCTGTTTCTGGGTCAATCCGGATGTTGAATATGTCAAGGTCAAGAACAACGGAGAGACATGGATCGTATCTCCGGAAGCAGCACACAAACTCACATTCCAGAAGGACGGCACAGAGGTAATCGGAAAGATCCCCGGAAAGGATATGATCGGATGGATGTGCACAGCACCCATGATCCACAGGGATATTCCTGTATTCCCTGCAAAGTTCTGTAACCCCGACGTAGGAACAGGTCTTGTTACATCCGTACCTTCCGATGCTCCCGACGATTGGATTTCATTGGAGGCTGTGAAGAAGGATCCCGCCATGATCAGCGAGTTCGGACTCACACAGGAACTCATCGATTCTGTAGTACCGATTTCCATCATCAAGATGGAGGGATACGGAGACTTCCCTGCAAAGGATATCATCGATCAGATGGGAATCACCGAACCCGGAGATCCCAAGTTGGTAGATGCCAAGAAGCAGGTGTACAAAGACGGTTACCACATGGGTAAGATGAATGACAACTGCGGAGATTATGCAGGAATGCGTGTCGACGAAGCCAAGGACAAAATGAAGCAGGCAATGCTCGACTCCGGAGAGGCAGATGTGTTCTACGATCTTACCGAAGAGGTAGTGTGCAGATGCGGTGAGCGTGTATACATCAAAAAGATTGACGATCAGTGGTTCATCAACTATGCTGATGCAGAACTCACACAGAAGACCAGCGACCACTGTAAGACAATGGAGATCAACCCCGTCGAGTACTACAACAACGTACACGGAGTTCTCAACTGGTTCAGAGAGAGGGCATGCGTACGTCTCGGAAACTGGCTCGGAACCAAGTTCCCATACGATGAGAGGTGGATCATCGAGGCAATCTCAGATTCCACACTCTATCCCATATACTACATTGTATCACTTTACGCAAACGAAGGAATCATCAAACCCGAGCAGATGACCGAGGAGTTCTTTGATTACGTGTTCCTCGGAGAGGGAGATGCATCCGCGGTTGCATCGTCCACAGGAATCGCAAAGGATGTAGTGGATTCAATCAGAGCAGATGTTGAGTACTGGTACCCCTTGGACCTCAACCTCGGAGGAAAGGAACACATGACAGTTCACTTCCCTGCATTCCTGAAGAACCATGTAGCAATCCTTCCTGAGAATATGTGGCCCCGCGGAATCATGGTCAACTGGTACGTCACCGGTAAGAAGAGCAAGATTTCCAAATCAAAGGGCGGAGCACAGCCCATTCCCGGAGCGGCAGAGAAGTTCGGAGTTGACGGTCTCAGGCTCTATTACGCACATGTTGCATCACCCTTCGCAGATGTTGAATGGGATGAAGACATAGTCATGTCATACAGGCAGAGACTTGACAGAATAATCTCATTCATAGAGGATTCACTTACATCAGCTGTAGACGGAGAGATGAAAGGAATCGATAACTGGCTCATATCCAGGTTCAACAGCCATGTGAATGTAATCAGGACTGCTATGGAGAAGTATGACCTCAGGCAGTTGGCATCCACTTCATACTTTGAGATGTACAACGATATGAAATGGTACGTCAGAAGAGGCGGAAACAACCTCAACGCACTGAAACAGGCATACCGCATCTGGATCAATGCAATGATGCCTGTCACACCTCATACTGCTGAGGAGCTTTGGGAACTTGTCGGATTTGACGGACTCGTATCCGAAGCACAGTTCCCAGAATACGATCCCGAACTGAATTCAATACTTTCAGAGTACGGTGAGGAGCTGATCAGGAACCTCATGTCAGATGCTTCACAGATCATCAAGGTCACAGGAATCCAGCCTGAGAATGTGATTTTCTACACAGCATCCGCATGGAAGGTAAAGGTTATGGAGAATGCAGTCGAACTCCTCAAGGAAGGAAAACTGGACATTCCCGGACTTACTAAGAAGTGTATGGCCGATGAGGAGCTCAGAAAGAACGGAAAGGCAGTTTCCGATCTTGCAAAGAAGATTGCAGGAGACTACATGCGTTCCTCTTACGAGAAGGTTCAGCCTGTTGCAGAGATGGATGAGACCGAATTGCTGAATTCAGCAATCGCATTCATTTCCGAAGAGATCGGATTCAATGTGAAGGTCATGAATGCCGATGAGGCAGACCTCTACGATCCCAAAGGAAAGGCAAAAGCTGCAATTCCCGGAAGGCCCGCGATCTTTATCGAATAAACACATTTCCTATCACCTTCTTTTTTCCTTTTTTCTCTTTTTGGCTTGTGTTTATGGGATGGATGGTGTTGGATGATACATCCAATTAAATACTAGTACCTCGATAGACGATACAGCAAACGATTCCTCCATCGTTAATGAATCCCAAACAATTTTCAAACCATTTAGAAAACAGTTTACATTATCTGGCTCTTTATCATCCGAACGTCTGTTCTAAAGGTTCCAGATTGAAAAAAATCAATGGCTTAATGCCGTTAAGATAAGGCTTAAAAGAGCATCTATATTATAGGTAGAACAGGTGACCGTAATGGATATCGAGACATGGCTCGGAGAGAACAATCAGTTAGGAATTGACATTTGGAACAAGAAATACTGCTACAACGGAGAATCATTCGATGAATGGCTTGACAGGATTACTGTCGGCGATGACAACATCAGAAAGATGATTCTTGAACAGAAGTTCCTTTTCGGTGGAAGGATTCTTGCAAACAGAGGACTTCAAAACCACGGTATTAAAGTCACACTTTCCAACTGTTATGTTGTAGAACCTCCCGAGGACAACATCGAATCCATTTTTGAATGCGCCAAGAAACTTGCAAGGACATCCAGTTACGGCGGAGGAGTCGGTATCGATCTCTCCAAACTGTCACCCAGAGGCGCTAAGATTAACAACACTGCATCGGTAACTTCCGGAGCCGTATCTTTCACAGACCTTTATTCCATGGTTACAGGTCTTATCGGTCAGCACGGAAGAAGAGGTGCATTGATGCTTTCAATATCATGTGAGCATCCCGATCTCGAAGAATTCATGTCCGTCAAGACGGATTTGGAAAGGGTCACCAAAGCCAATATGTCCATCAGGGTCACAGATGAATTCATGAATGCTGTCAGGGAGAAGAAGTCATTCCCTCAGACGTTCACACGTCCCGAGACCAACGAATACATCAGGAAGAACCTTGATTCATATGAGTTCTTCAAGAAACTCTGTTACGCTAACTGGGATTTCGGAGAGCCCGGATGTCTCTTCTGGGACAGAATCAGCAGCTGGAATCTCCTTTCTGAATTCCCCGACTTCTCATATGCAGGTACCAACCCCTGTGCAGAGGAACCCCTCCCTGCAGGAGGAAGCTGTCTTCTCGGTTCAATGAACCTTTCCGCATTTGTTAAGGACAAGGAATTCGACGAAGAGGAATTCAAACAAGCGGTACGCATCTGTGTAAGGGCACTCAACGATGTTCTCGATGAAGGACTGCCTCTCCACCCGCTTCAGGAGCAGAGGGATTCAGTCAGGGACTGGAGACAGATCGGTCTCGGAATCATGGGATTGGCTGACATGCTCATCAAGATGGAGGTCACCTACGGATCCAAAGAAGCCATCGACATCTGTAACAGGATCGGATTCATCATGGCAGACACTGCAATCGCAGAATCCGCAATTATGGCAAAGGAATCCGGTGCATTCCCTAAGTGTAATATTGACAACATCTTCAAATCACCGTACTTCCAGGAGAATACTTCCGAAGAGACAAAGGAACTGGTAAGTCAGTACGGACTCAGGAACTCACAGCTTCTTACAATCGCACCTACCGGAACACTTTCCACAATGCTCGGAATCTCCGGAGGAATCGAACCCGTGTTCGCCAACCACTATGTCAGAAGGACAGTTTCCCTTTCCGACCATGATGAGTACTACAAAGTCTACACTCCTGTGGTACAGGCATACATGGATGCACACGGAATGGAAGATGACGAGAACCTTCCCGAATTCTTCGTGACAGCACAGAATCTCGATTACAAACAGAGACTCAACATGCAGGGAACATGGCAGATGCATATCGATGCATCTATCAGTTCAACCGTCAACCTTCCGCAGGAATTCCCCGAGGAGGATGTTTACGATCTCTACATGTACGCATGGCAGATCGGATGTAAGGGTGTAACAGTCTTCAGGGACGGATGCAAACGTCTCGGAATCCTCACCACAAAAGAAGAGAAGAAGGCAGAATCAAAGAAGGTTGCAGACGGTGAGAGAGGAGTAGTTGCAGAAGTAGAGGACAACGTCGTCGGAAAGAAGAGGAAACTCATGACCGGTTGCGGAAGTCTCCACTGTACTGCATTCTTCAACCCAAGGACCGGAGATCTCGTTGAAGCATATCTCAACAAAGGATCCACCGGCGGTTGTAACAACTTCATGATCGGTCTTTCAAGAATGATTTCATTGGCAGCAAGGAGCGGTTGTGACATTCAAAGTATCGTCGACCAGCTGAAGAGCTGCGGATCATGCCCGTCATACGCTGTACGTACATCCACCAAGAAGGATACAAGCAAAGGATCATGCTGTCCGATGGCAGTCGGATTCGCCCTTGTGGAGATGGAGAGGGAGATGAAGGAACAGCTCGGTCTCTACAGAGAGGAGAAAGCTGCAGGTCCTGAGAAGATCATCAACCCCTGTCCCAACTGCGGTGACGAACTTCAGTTCCAGGGCGGATGCAACGTCTGCAAATCATGCGGATGGACCAAGTGTGAA
>SUSX01000021.1 GCA_015063195.1 Thermoplasmata archaeon
TGGGTAACGGCTCCCGCCTACCCTACACATGTCAATTCTTATCACAACAACAGGTTGCAGTGAAACTCCATGGGGTCTTCGCTTTCAGATGGAGGGGTCTGGATTGTGCACCAGACTGATTGATTTCACTAGCGTCTAGGCGGGGACAGTAGAACTCTCGTTGGGCCTTCATGCAAGTCGCCAATTAAGCGACAAGGTATTACGCTACCTTAAGAGGGTCATAGTTACCCCCGCCGTTTATCGGTCCTTCGTTCCGTTGAAACAGAATTTAAGATGCCGACACTGGGCAGGCTTCAACCGCTATACACATCCTTTCGAACTAGCAGCGATCTATGTTTTTGTTAAACAGTCGGAGTTCTCTTGTCACTGCGACCAGTTGTTCACACAACTGGCACCCCTTATCCCGAAGTTACAGGGCTAATTTGCCGAGTTCCCTCGCCTAGATTATGCTAACACGCCTTAGGCTACTCACCTAGGGACACCTGTGTCGGTTCTTGGTACGATTAAAATTATTGACTCTATATCCTTTTTCACGGAGACCAGGAATCATCAGAAGTGGGCATTCGCCCACCTGGTCACATATTCGGCTCCTTCTCACCATGACGGTTCTTCAGAGCGTTCGATGCTTCAATACAATGGCTATTGTACTCCAACTATCCCGACCTGTCGGGATATAGACAAAGATAATTCTAGTACAGGAATATTAACCTGTTTCCCTTTCGATAACTTCGATTAAGAGTTACCTTAGGATCGACTAACCCTTGGCTGACGAACATTGCCAAGGAACCCTTGCCCCTGCGGCGGTACGGATTCTCACCGTACTATGCTGCTACTCTCACCAGGATCCTCGTTGGTACACGGTCCACAGGACTTCACAGCCCCGCTTCTGCCCATGCACCACGCCCCCTTACCAAATTACATTACTGTATTCTAGAGTATCGGTAGTCGGCTTAGCCCCGTCCATTTTCTGGGCCCACAATCTCGACCGGTGAGCTGTTACGCTATCTTTAAAGGATGGCTGCTTCTAAGCCCACCTCCCGGTTGTTTTAGACTGCCGACGCCATTTCGTATTACACTTAACCGACATTTAGGGACCTTAACTCTAGTCTGGGTTGTTTCCCTTATGGCCATCAAGCTTACCCCGGATGGCCTCACTCCCAATGTCTACAGCGAACGCAAGTTCGGAGTTTGACAGGATACCGAGGAATTTCTTCCCCTAAATACCCAATCAGTGCTCTACCTCACATTCCACCTCGATTGAGATCTATCTGCGAATAGTTTCAGGGGGAACCAGCTATTTCCGGCCTAGATTGGCCTTTCACCCCTACACCCAAGTCATCAGAGCGATTTGCACATCAGAAACTGTTCGGTCCTCCACCTCCCCTTCGAGAGGCTTCAACCTGCTCAGGCATAGATCGACCGGCTTCGGGTATCTGCACCATTGACTCCAGGCGAGCACACCTTGTTCCTCGTTAAAAACTGCGAACAATCGGTTTCCCTTCGGCTTCCCAATTGAATGGTTAACCTCGCCAATGACCAGAACTCCCTGGCCCGTTTTTCGAAACGGACAATATAACACTGGTCCAACAAAAATTGTTTTCTTCCCTTTGATGCTATATAAATCTTTGACCGCATGGTTTCAGGTCTTTTAACCTCCCGTTAAGGGTACTTTTCAGTTTTCGCTCACGCTACTAATACACTATCGGACTAGAGACGTATTTAGGGTTGGAAGCGAATGCCTCCCGAATTCATGCGTGATATCCAACACACACTACTCTGGATACTTAGAAATCTCCATACAATCCTTCTTCTAAGGGGCTATCACCCTCTATGGCAGTGCTTTCCAGCACACTTTGAATATTATTGCTAAGGAGTAAAAAAGTCCAAAACACCACATCTCCCTTAACTTTCATTAAGGGATTCAGTTTGCCCTATACCGTGTTCGATCGCCTTTAATAACGGTATCTCTGTTGATTTCTTTTCCTGCAGGTACTAAGATGCTTCAATCCCCTGCGTTCCCCATCATTACTGATTATTCCGAAGAATAGGAAGTCCCATTAGGTAATCGTCGGATCATAGGCTTCATGCACCTACCCGACGCATATCGCTGCTTGACACGACCTTCTTCAGCGCTCTAGCCGAACCATCCCCCATGCGGCGTAGCATCGCCGCTGGCGTATGATCTAGCACACGTCCAGGTTGCGTATGATCGACAATCATCGGGTTAAATTCCGCCTCATCCTCCTTTGCGGAACCCTATGTCTCTTCCCCGATCGAGGACCTCTCGTCGGGTGCATTTCTCTTTGACTTGAACAAGCTTCGTGAGCTTGACGAAACTCGTAATAATCGACGAAGTATATAAGGCTTTCGACGACCCCCGAGTTTCATGCTTCGGAACAAGTCCGAAGTTCGTACACAGTTTTTGTCTGTGCTACACGTTGGTACGCAACGCGCAAATCCCTGTACTACCGTCTACTATTTATAGTTTTTGATGAAACAACTAACATGTTTACGGAGAAAACACCAAAAAAGTACTTTTTTCCAAAATTTGCCTCAATTTTTTCAAATCCGGGTTGTAAAAACGAAGCTTCTCGCCGCTCGCGGCGGATTTTCGGAGAATCTTGGCGACGAGCGAGATATCCGCCGGGCCTTCGACCTTCCATGACGTGCAGTCGCCAGAAGTATCCGAGTAGATCAAAATAGGCAATCTAACGCGAAGCATCTCCGTAGGAGAACATATCGAGCAAAGGAAATCCAACTCACCTTGATCTAACTCACAGATATGACCATCTTTTGTCGAATAAAACAAATCGCCGTTGTCTGCATAATCAGCAATTGTCCTCCTATTGACGGGCACACTACGGTTCACCATCATGAGTTCTTTTTCCAGATGCAATGCATCGCCTATCATTATAACGGAGTAGTAGATATTTACTATATAATATAAGGGATAATAATACGCACGTATGCATACTCATATTACATTTTACAATCCCTTCATACGTGCGCCTGCGCGTAATTAGTTATATAGGTTCTGTGTTGTCACGAATTATTAAAGGAGTCTAGTGACATGGAAGCACAGGAACTTAGAGAAGCATTCGTCAATTTCTTCAAATCAAAAGATCACGCACAGATAGGATCTGCATCGCTCATTCCGGAGAATGACCCTACAGTCTTATTCACTACTGCTGGAATGCACCCTCTTGTACCTTATCTTCTCGGTGAGAAACACCCTATGGGCAAGAGACTCTGTGATTTCCAGAAATGTATCAGAACCGGAGATATCGAGGAAGTAGGAGACAACAGCCACCTCACATTCTTTGAAATGCTCGGAAACTGGTCACTGGGAGACTACTTCAAGAAGGAATCCATTGGATGGAGTTTTGAATTCCTTACAGAACATCTCGGATTCACAATCGATCAACTTGCAGTCACAGCATTCGAAGGCGAAGGTGACATTCCGAGAGATGATGAAACTGCAGAAATCTGGAAATCCCACGGATTCAAGGATGAACAGATCTTTTTCTACGGCAGAAAGGACAACTGGTGGGGGCCTGCAGGAGTTACAGGACCCTGCGGACCTGATACCGAAATATTCTTTGACAACGGTCAGCCGAAATGTTCCGATGAATGCGGACCTTCCTGTCACTGTGGAAAATATACAGAGATCTGGAACAACGTCTTCATGCAGTACTTTAAAGACGAAAACGGCAAATTCAAACCTTTGGAACAGAAGAATGTAGATACAGGAATGGGTCTTGAAAGAGCATGCTGCATCACTGAGAAAAAGTCATCAGTTTACGACACCAGTCTTTTTGCGGGAATCATCGCTAAACTAGAAGAGATTTCTGGCAAAAAATACGAAGGAGAAAACATCAGATCATTCAGGATTGTCGCTGACCACCTCAGAGCTGCAACATTTATCCTCGGTGACGGCGTAGTTCCTTCAAAGGTAGGACAGGGATACATCCTCAGGAGACTTATCAGACGTGCATCGAGATACATGTCCGACCTCGGATATGACGGCATATTCATGGAACAGATCTGCAATGTTATCATAGAACAGTACGGATCATCATACCCAGAACTTATAAGAGAAAAGGAAACAATCTGTAAGAATATCACTTCTGAAGAAGAAAAATTCCACAAAACACTCACAAAGGGACTTAGGCGTTTCAACGAAATGCTCAAAGAGAACGGCGATTCCAAAGTTCTTGACGGAGAGATGGTTTTCAGACTTTACGATACGTTCGGATTCCCTGTCGAACTTACATCTGAACTGGCACAGGAACACGGACTCACCGTCGACATGGAAGATTTCCAGAACAGATTCCGCCAGCACCAGGACAAATCCAGAGCAGGTGCTGAACAGACATTTAAGGGAGGTCTTGCAGACAACAGTGAAGAAACCACAAAACTTCACACTGCTACACACCTTCTCAACGCAGCACTCAGAGAGATCGTGGACCCCAACATCAGGCAGAAAGGAAGTAACATCACTGCTGACAGACTCAGGTTCGATTTTAACTTCGACAGAAAACTCACTCCTGAAGAACTTGCAGCTATTGAAAAGTTCGTTAACGATGCAATCGAAGCAAAGATTCCAGTCGTCTGTACTGAAATGCCTGTCGATGAGGCAAAGGCATCCGGAGCTATCGGTGTATTCGACAACAAGTACGGTGCAATCGTCAAAGTTTATGAAATTGGCAATGTTTCGCGCGAACTCTGCGGTGGACCCCACGTTGAGAACACCGGAGATATCCAGGGATTCAAAATTAAAAAGGAAGAAAGTTCCGCTGCCGGCGTAAGAAGAATCAAAGCCGTCGTCGGAAAATTCTGATTGGGTTTACTTCTGATCCGTTACAAGGATCAGGTGATATCCAAAGTTGGTCTTTACGGGACCGACTACCACACCTTTTTCTGCGGAGAATGCGGCTTGGTCAAATTCCGGAACCATGTCACCGGGTCTGAACCAACCGAGATCTCCACCCTTCTTTCCGGATGGACATTTGGAGAACCTCTTTGCCAGATCTGCAAAGTTCTCTCCCTTGTTCAAACGTGCAATCAGGTTGTTGGCATCCTTCTCGGATGAAACAAGAATGTGTGAGGCCTTTACTGATTTTGCCATGAATCGACATATTCTATAAGATATAAAATACGGCTCTCCTGAGATTCATCTTTTCACATAACTGCGAATTATTTTGATGCTCTCGTCAGTGGGTTTTCCACCATATTGCTTTCTCCCCACAGGGCATACTGAGACACAGATTCCACAGGGGGATATCCCCTGTTTGGCGAGCATTTCTGACCTGTCTATACACAATTCCTTGTTGGTTATCATATCTGGGTATTTTCCAACTTTCAATGCCTTGGCCGGACATTCACGTACGCATTTGCCACAGTATATGCAGAGATCTTTTCCGATGGGCCCTTTGCCCGACAACTTAGCATTCGTTATGATTGAGGAAAAACGTATTCTCGGGCCATATTTCCCTGTCAATAATACATTATTGTTCCCGAATGATCCAAGACCTGCAAGATATGCTGCATGCCTGTGGGAAAAGAAGGCAGTCGACGATTCTCTGAGCCCCGATATGCCGTGGTACCCGTCCCGAGGAAGAGGCATAGCATCAAAACCCAGGTTCATCAACTCCATTGCAATCCGCTGAGTAGCCATATCCAGCATAGAATTGATGTTCTTATACGTCTGAGCATATGCTATAGACGGTGCAGTATCCAGAATCGAAGATGGTATGGGTATTCCGATAACTATCACGGATTCTGAATTGGAAAGTATTGATTTCGGTCTGAACTCAGAAGAAATACGTGAAGATACCAAAGGATCCGAATCCCACAGAATTACATCTGCGAATCCGATATCAAATATTCCTAAACTCTCGGCAACAGATGTGATTTTTTCCTTCAAACCCAGCATATTTCACAAAACGAAATACGAATATTTAGAACAAACAGTGCTACAAAGGAAATCAGAAATGGTGGACTGGGCGAGATTTGAACTCGCGACTTCTTGCTTGCAAAGCAAGCGATCTTCCAGCTGATCTACCAGCCCACTAATTCCGTGTAGACACACATAGTACATAAATATTTCTATCATCCAACTACACATTAATGATAGAAAAACGATACTTTTGCAATATCAATAATCTTTTCCGATATCTACAGGAACTGGTCGCTGTTTGACGATTTAACTTCTTCATCCATAAATGAATCTGGAACTGAAATTCCGACACCGCGTTTACGGATGAGTCTACTCCTTACATCTTCCGAAATGACGTTCTCGTCCGCCTTTCCCATAAGATCAATGTCATGCATATGATGCTTAACTCTGACAAAATCGCCAATTATGTACTTTCTGCCATCAGTCCCTATCGACTCTATGTACTCATCCACAGATCCACCCTCTGTAACCACTGCAACCGTTGCTTCCAATACAGGACTTTCATTGACTGTTGTTGTGGTGGGCGCGATGTCAATCACTATTCCAAATGTCTCATACCCATTTTTATGGAGGATGTGTCAACCATAATCTTTCTGGTTGAAATTCGGTAAAAATCACCCCTATGGCTGCAAACACCATTCCGACAAAAAGTGCTATTGAACCGGAACCGGACGTGACGACTACAGAGGCAATGCCACATATGAGGAATCCCAGACTCAGAACCAATTCCATTATTGCTGCAACCAGGACAGTAATCAACAGGACACAGTATAAAAAAAATTATACAGGACGTTGGATAATTCAACGTTCTGTGGTTTATTCAAATCAATTTTCTGTAATCATACTTTCCATTAGCCAAACGTTCCAGCACAATATCCGATACTTTATCCAACATATCACGTTCAAAGTATCCAGATTGTATTTTCATTTTTCCCATAGATGAAAGTAATGAAACATTTATCCTTGCCAATCCCAACCTTCTGGGCATGGGCATAGAAGAAACGTCTGATGACTGAACCCTGTCATATTGAATGATGGCCCTTGTATGATCCAAAACACCGAATTGCACAAGGAATGTATCATCACCAAGATCGAATTTATGAGAATTGAACGCCAGATGTGCAAGACCGAAATACACAATAGCCAGCACTATAAAACAAGCAATCACTGCCCCCACTGCAAGTTCTATTGATATGTCAAAATACTCCAAAACTTCCCTGTCGTTGTACATTGCACCAATGATCAACAATGCTACAAACGCTGTGGCTGCGGATCCCAGAAATGCTTTCATCAACCAAGGGTAAGCAGCTACTTTTGGCTGATGCAGACCCTCAACATCATATTTGAAATCGGGAACCACCTCATCTATGATCTTCTGCACATTTTCCATTGATGTAAGAATACACAGTACAGGAGTGCTGCCTTCGGTATTAAGTCCGACAACTTCGACCTCGATAGATGCCTTACCAAGCATACGTGCAAACAATGTCCTTTTGATTTTTACTGCGTTAATTTTGTTCACCTTGAATGACGTGGTATACAACTGTATTGCACCATGGCTCAGATAAATCGTATCTCCGAGCCTGTACACTCTGAAATTATAATATCTGATTATCAGAGATATCATTGTGACTGCCATAGAAACAACACTCAGAATCAGAAGCAATCCTATCTCAGCCAAATCATATGTGAAAGATATTATCGTAAAAACTATGGATCCCAAGGAAATCAATATTGATAAAGAGCTGTTTCCCAACAGACCGTGCAGTATCGAATCTTTGTTAGAGAACTCTACGACAGAACCGTATACTTCTTCTTTCTCCGAGGTATAATTGAGGCCATACATCTTCGCTGCCAATTCATCCTTTACCACATTGGCCAAATCTTTCTTCAGCACGAAGGAAATCTCCGGCACCCCTGCATTGACTGATGAATTTACATTGACCAGTACAGTGGATGTACCGAATATCCTATTGAAAAAGGTCCTTCTGATATTAACAGATGCCACTTTGTTGAAGTTAACAACCTTCTTAGAACGACCGATAAATTTGTACTCTTTGATTATCTCTTCATCCGTTACGTAGAAGTTCGTCCTACTCCAGGCAATGATACAGTATAGAGACCATAACAGTCCCAATGCACCTGTACCCAACAGAGCAGGGATTGCACCTTCAAAAGTAGTTCCTTCCTCAAGAATAGAAACTATCATTATTCCCATGATCATCAGAAAAACAAATATGTTCTGAATGATCACAGTGAAATGGTTTTTGAATTTATCATCAAGCAACGACATTTCTGCTCCTCAGTATAGAGTTAATTATGTCGTTCAACTCAGAGATTATCTCTTCAGCTACCCCATTCTCAAGATAATCTATTGTGACAGAACTGCCGGCAGTTGTGATACTTACATTTGCAAGACCCAGCATATTGTTGATAGGCCCACGTTCAACTTCCACCTGGTGTAATCTCTCAATGGGTACTACGATGTGTCTCAGAATGATAACACCTTTTCTGATATCTATTCTGTCATCTGTGATACAATATCTGTAATGATTGTAATAGATCATTGGCGAAATGATTTCGTATATTGTCAACAATCCCCAAATAGCACCAACTGTATAGGTCACAATTGGACCTTCTTCGATAAAATGAATAATCGCTGCAGCTATTGCTGTGTAAATCAGAATAGAAATAACACTGGAGATATACATTGAAACTTTTGATTTTGGATGTAGCATCCTGTAATCCAATTCACTCAAGATATGCACCTTCCGCCCCATCTATTACTAAATCGCGATATTTCTTCAGAACGCCTGTAGGATTGCGATCTCTGACCTTTACATCATTCAAACGAGTGGCAATCTCTTCATCGGTCAACCTAACATTAATTGAACGTGCTGGAATATCTATGTCTATAACGTCACCGTCACATAATGCGGCAATAGGACCTTTCTCGAATGCCTCAGGCGATACGTGACCTATTGCACCGCCTCTTGTTGCACCGGAGAATCTGCCATCAGTTATGAGTGCGACTGAATCTCCCAATCCCATTCCCATTATCATACTTGTGGGCGAGAGCATTTCCGGCATACCTGGTGCACCCTTGGGACCTTCATATCTGATAATGACCACATTACCCGAAACAACCTTTCCTGAGGAAATGGCCTCGATTGCCTCTGCCTCCGAGTCAAAAACTTTTGCTGTTCCTGTGAATTTCATCATTTTTTCACTGACAGCGGACTGTTTAATTACAGAACCTTTCGGAGCAATGTTACCTTTGAGAATGGCAATACCGCCCTGTTCATGGAAAGGATTAGACTGATTACGGAGAACCTTGCCATTGAGTACTTTCGCAGATTCAGCAATTTCCTTGATCCTTACTCCGTTGATTGAGTCAGCGTCTTCAATCTTATCCTTGATTATATTCAACACAGCAGGAATTCCTCCTGCTTCATCGAGATCTTTTATGCTGTATGGCCCCCCAGGCCTGAGACTTGTGATGTGTGGGATCTGTCTTGAGATCTCATCGAAAAGATCCAGTGAGATTCTGTAACCGAAGTCACGTGCAATAGCAGGTATGTGTAATGCAGTATTGGTGGAACCTCCGATTGCCATATCGACTCTGATGGCATTTCTAATGGATTCCATCTTGACGATATCTCTTGCCTTTGTGTCATTCTTTACAAGTTGAACAATGCGCCTTCCAGACTCCCTGGCGATCTCTAACTTCCTTTCGTCGACTGCAAGACATGTAGCACAGCCGGTAAGACTCAGGCCAAGAACCTCTGTAAGACATGCCATCGTGTTGGCTGTGAATAATCCGGAACAGCTCCCCTGGCCGGGACATGCTGCACATTCAATGGTTTTCACAAACTCCTCGTCCGCATTTCCGGTCTTATACATCCCGATCGCTTCAAAGACAGATTGTAGATCCAGGGACTGTCCATCATGAGTACCAACTTCCATCGCACCCCCTGTAACCATAACTACAGGAATATTCATTCTACCTGCAGCCATAAGCATCCCGGGTGTGACTTTATCACAGTTAGACACTCCGACCCATCCGTCAAAACGATGGGCCTGACACATAATTTCACAACAATCTGAGATTGTCTCTCTTGAAACAAGAGAATACCTCATCCCTTCGTGACCCATAGCGATTCCATCACAAACAGCCGGAACACCGAAAACGAATGCCTTTCCGCCTGCTTCTTCAATTCCCTCTACGACTGCATCCACAATCTTGTCCAAATGGATGTGTCCGGGAACTACATTATTCCACGAATTCGCTATACCTATGAAGGGTTTTTTCATGTCATCATCCGTAAGCCCGTCAGCTCTGAGCAGACTTCTGGATGGTGCCTTATCAATACCGGTCTTAACATCATCACTTCTCATCGAAAAGCACTGAAGACCTAATATACATTAGAATATATAAGACAACTTTATTAGGAGGGGTTTCCCCCTCCATTAAAGTTAAAGTTAACTTGTTTAGACGCTACGGAGAACGATCTCAATGTTGACTCCATCGGGAACCTGAATCCTCATGAGCTGCCTGAGGGCACGCTCATCTGCATCCAAGTCGATGAGTCTCTTGTGGATACGCATCTCCCAGCGATCCCAGGTCTCGCTTCCCTCACCATCGGGACTCTTCCTGCAGGGCACCTTCAACTTCTTTGTGGGAAGTGGTACAGGTCCACGGATTGCTACACCAGTCTTCTGGGAGATTCCCCTGATCTGGGAACAAACATTGTCGACCTTTGCGGGATCTGTTCCGCTGAGTGAGATTCTTGCACGCTGTGACATGGGGTCTACCTTCAAGCTTATGCTTTCTCGACTTCGATACAGACACCTGCAGCGACAGTCTGACCCATGTCTCTGATTGCGAACCTTCCGAGAGGTCCGAAGTCCTTTGCGGGCTCGATGACGAGGGGCTTGGTGGGTTTGAACTTAACGATTGCGTTGTCACCGTTCTTGAGGAAGCTGAGGTCTTCAAGCTTCTTTCCTGCACGCTGTGCGGAAATGATCTCAACAAGCTGGCATGCAACCTGTGCAGTGTGAACGTGGAAGACAGGTGTGTATCCAACGGTCATGACTGAAGGGTGGTTCAATACAATGATCTGTGCTGTGAATGTCTTTGCAACTGAAGGAGGGTTGTCAACAGGTCCTGCAACATCTCCCCTCTTAACCTGGTTCTTTGCGACTCCACCGACGTTGAATCCGACGTTGTCTCCAGGCTCTGCCTTGGGCATCTGCTCGTGGTGCATCTCAACGGACTTAACTTCTCCTACGACGTTTGAAGGCATGAAGACGACCTTTGTCTTAGGCATAAGAACTCCAGTCTCAACACGTCCGACAGGAACTGTTCCGATACCGGTGATTGTGTAGACATCCTGGATAGGAAGCCTGAGTGCCTTGTCTGTCTCCTTCTTGGGGACTGAAAGTGCATCGAGTGCCTGAATAAGGGTGGGTCCCTTGTACCAGGGGGTGTTTGCTGAAATTGCTTTGATGTTGTCTCCCTCGTATGCTGATACGGGGATGAAGGGGATGTTTTCTGCCTTGTTTCCGATCATTGCGAAGAGCTTCTTCATTCCCTCGACTGCTTCCTTGTACTTTGCTTCGTCGTACTTGACTGCATCCATCTTGTTGATTGCAACGATGATCTGCTTAACTCCGAGTGTGGTTGCAAGGAAGACGTGCTCCTTTGTCTGTGCCTGGGGTCCCTCGATTGCAGAGCATGTGATGATTGCTGCATCTGCCTGTGAGGTTCCTGTGATCATGTTCTTAACGAAGTCACGGTGTCCGGGTGCGTCGATGACTGTGAAGAAGTACTTGTCTGTGTAGAACTTCTTGTGTGCAACATCGATGGTAACTCCTCTCTCCCTCTCCTCTTTGAGTCCGTCCATGACCCATGCGAAGTAGAAAGTTCCCTTACCCTTCTCTTCTGCCTGCTTCTTGTACTTCTCGATGATGTGGGGCTCGATTGCTCCGGTCTCGAGAAGGATACGTCCTGTAAGTGTTGATTTTCCGTGGTCAACGTGTCCGATGATGACCAAGTTCATGTGCTCTTTCTCTGCCATGTTATTTTCCTCCTATTTTTGTTTATATAGGTTCTTGATTTCCACGATAATATGTTTTGTATTTAAGCCTTACAATCCTGAGTAGTATTTCTCATCGTAAGGCTCAGGGTTAAGTCCCTTGCGTGTCCTGATGTCTGTAACGGTCTTCTTCTGAAGATCGGGCATCAACTGCTTGAATCCTGCGTTCTCTGTAGACCAGATTGCACGTCCCTGTGTTGAACCACGAACATCGGATGCAAATCCGAACATTTCGGAAACAGGACATTCTGCAGAGACAGTTGAATCAGCTCCATCCTGACCCATCTCGAGGATGGTTCCACGGCGCTGGTTGATCAGGTTGACTGCTCCACCCATGTAGTCTGGAGGTACACTGATGAATACCTTCTGCATAGGCTCCAAGAGGATCCTTCCTGCAGAACACATTGCTCCATAGATACCGTCCCTGACTGCGGGAATAACCTGTGCAGGTCCCCTGTGGATTGTATCTTCGTGAAGCTTTGCATCCATGAGCTTGACCTTTACACCAGCGATCTTCTCGTTGGCGAGAGGTCCCTTCATCATTGCCTCTTCGAATGACTGCTTGACAAGTTCCATGGTCTCGTGGAGGTACTGAATTCCCTTTGTGCAGTCCAAGAGCATGTTGTTGTTCTTGAATGCGACGATTCCTTTTGCCTCATCCTTGTCCATTCCGAGGTCTGTGAGAGTCTTTGCCATTGCTTTCTGATCCTTGATCTTTGATTCGACGTCGATTTCTCCGGCGCGAATAGCTGCAAGGATAGGTTCACTTACAGGCTCGACGATGAAGTAGAATTTGTTGTGCTTGTTGGGTGACTTTCCTTCGAACTCAGTTGCGTTCGGTCCCTTGACACTTTCCTGGTAAACAACAATCGGAGGTGATGAAATGATGTCGACACCCTGTTCGTTGATGATCCTGTACTCTGTGATCTCAAGGTGGAGTTCTCCCATTCCTGACATGAGGTGTTCTCCAGTCTCATTGTTGATTTCGATGTTGAGTGAGGGATCTGCCTTTGCGATTGTCCTCAAAACTTCGACCAACTTGGGGAGGTCCTTCATGTTCTTTGCTTCGATAGCTTTTGTAACGACAGGCTCTGAGTAGTGTGCCATTCTCTCGAAGGGCTCCATGTCCTTAATGGATGAGATTGTTGAACCTGCGATTGCATCCTTAAGTCCGGTGATTGCAACGATGTTTCCTGCAACACATGATTCGATTGGAATCCTGTCTGCTCCGACCATAAGTGCAACTGCCTGAACCCTCTGGGGGTTTCCGACTCCTGAAATGTAGAGTGTCTGTCCCTTCTTGACTGCTCCGGAGAACAACCTTCCGATTGCGACTTCTCCTGCGTGGGGGTCCATGATGATCTTGTTGATCATAAGAGAGACGTCTCCCTTTGGATCACAGGCGAGCATCTGCTTTCCGATTGCTGATTCCTTGTCTCCCTTCCAGATTGTGGGGATACGGACCTTCTGTGCATCTACGGGGTTCTGGATGTGCTTGATTGCCATCTCGAGAACAACCTCGTGAAGGGGTGATTTCTTTGCAAGTTCTTTCTGTCCGCCTTCTTTGGCGCAGTACTCGAAGATGTCGCTGAATGAAATTCCGCTCTTCTGCATGTAAGGTGCAGAAATAGCCCAGTTGTTGTATGCTGAACCGAATGCGACTGTTCCATCCTGGATGCTGACCTGCCACTGCTTGTTGAGAGGTGCGGGGAGGATGTTCATGATCTTCTGGTTGAACTCTGTAACGAGCTTTGAGAACTTCTCGACCATCATCTCTTTGGTGACCTGCTGCTCAACAATCATCCTGTCGACCTTGTTGATGAAAAGGAGAGGCCTTACACGCTCTTTGAGTGCCTGCCTGATAACTGTCTCAGTCTGAGGCATGATTCCTTCAACTGCACAACAAAGGATGAAAACTCCATCCAATGCCCTCATTGCACGGGTAACGTCTCCTCCGAAGTCGACGTGACCGGGCGTATCGATGAGGTTGATGAGGTATTCCTGGTTTCCGACTTTGTGGACCATTGATGCGCTTGCTGCATTGATGGTGATTCCACGTGCTGCTTCCTGCTCGTCGAAGTCAAGAACACGCTGCTCTCCTGCGAGTTCGGATGACATCATTCCTGCACCTGCGATGAGGTTATCGGAGAATGTTGTCTTTCCGTGGTCAATGTGTGCTGCTGTACCGATGTTTCTGATGAACTGGGGTGTTGACATCAGTTCGGTTGCTCTCTTAATGTTGTCTTCCTTTCTTCCCATAGATTCCACCTTTTTCTTATTTTATAGAATCAGCGGGCCGACTGTGCGACTCTCTCGATTTCTTCCTTCTTTGCGACTGCGAAGGAAGTCATCTCACCCTTTGAGGCGAGGAGAATCTCATCTGCGAGACACTGTGCGATAGGTTTCTTGTTCTTCATTGAAGCGTTGACAACTCCTGTGCAAAGGTTGCGGAGTGCGATGTCGAGCCTCCTCTGAGGGGAGATATCGACTGCTTTTGGAACTGAGATACCACCGAACTGAAGCCTTGTGACTTCCTCACGGGGTGCTGCATTCTCGAGTCCCTGAACGAGAATCTGAATAGGATTGGCCTTTGTCCTCTCTGCGACAATGTCGAATGCCTCAGAGACTGCTTTGTAGGCCTTAAGTTTCTTTCCGGTGTATTTTTCGGTCCTCATGATGTTGTTGATAAGCCTCTCAACAATGCTGAGCTTGGACTTTCCGAACCACCTGTTAGCATGTTTGCCGCCCGAGTGAGGTACATTTGTGGGTGTGAGGTCGATGTATTTTGCCAAACCGCCGTCAGCGACGGTGACCTCGGACAGGCTGTATTTTCCGAACATAAGTGCTGTACTTTCCATGCTAATCACCTTACAGGCTTGTCGATCCTTCCTCTGACCATTTCGTCGAGGGAGACGTTGTTGACCTTGATTACCTTGTAACGGACTCCGGGGATATCTCCGTATGAACGACCCATCCTTCCACCGATACCTTCGACAAGGACTTCATCGTGTTCATCGATAAAGTTGATAGCTCCGTCTCCTACCGCGAATGCTGTGATCTGACGTCCGTTCTTAATCAGCTGAATCTTGACACACTTACGGATAGCAGAGTTGGGCTGTTTTGCCTCGACTCCGACCTTCTCAAGGACGATTCCGCGTGCCTGGGATGAACCCTCAAGGGGATCTGACTTTTCCCTCAGCTTCAAAACTCTCTTCTTATATGCTCTGTCAAGCCAGCGGTGACGCTGCCTGTCAGTCCTTAATTTTCTTGCGGTATATAGACCTCTACCCAATTTTTCACCTCAATATGTTACTGTGAAGTGCTGGTCGATTATCCTTCTCATATTTAAAACTTAATGGAACTGTAGCCATTAAAACAGGCTCTTTGCCCATATTATACGCAAATATCAGAGATAACCCCGAGTTTTCCATTCATTTTTGGGGATAAAATGCATTTTCTGATGCATATTTCTCTTCGAATCCAGCAGAGGGGATATAGCGATTCTCATTTAAAGATGATTGTTCTACAATAACTGTGTTCGGTAATTCTGAGTAATTTCTTTTGAGGATTTCTTTACAGTTTTCGGTGTGATTGTTTTAAATATTCTTACATCATGACACTTTCTTTTTCTAATTAATCAGTGCTGGTACTGATTA
>SUSX01000092.1 GCA_015063195.1 Thermoplasmata archaeon
GCCCCAGGCGTTACCGTCTGTTCCGTGTCCGGTACCGTCAACTGACAGACAGGAGATCTCATCAATTCCTGCGTCAGCCATCAGTGATGCGCAGTGAGCCCAATGATGCTGTATCTCAACGATCTCAGCACCGGTTTCCTCGGATAACCTGGAAGCGAATCTCCTGTTCTGATATCCCGGATGGAGATCCACCGCAATTACTGAAGGTTTGGTTTCCAACGTATCCATAAAGAATCCTGTCGCCGATTCAAGGAATTCCAATACGCCGATGGATTCACCGTTTCCGATGTGCTGGGTCGTGTATATTCTTCCCTTTGATGTTACCGAAGCGGTAAGGTTCTCCTGCGGACCCAAAGCAACAACGTCGCCATTCATTCCTATATCGATATACGACGGGATGTAACCTCTTGCTTTTCTTAGGAAATATCTGTTCTTTCCAGCAAATTTGACAACAGAATCATCCGCACGGTTGATTATCTCCTGATTGTGAAGAAGATAGATGTCCGCCTCCATGGAAAGAACATCCTCATCTTTCAGAATCATCGGTTCACCCGGGACGTTGGCTGAAGTCATGATCAGAGCATCTTCATTCATTCTTTCGAAGAGAAGATGCTGTATTCCCGTATACGGAAGGAAGATACCCACATTATCCAATCCGGGTGAAACTGCCTCCGGGATCGTGTCTTTCTTTCTTATGAGAACGATCGGCCTCTGAGGTGAAGTTACTGTATTGAATTCAACATCGGTCGGATCAGAATACTTAATCAAAGCATCCGTATCCTTCACCATCACAGCAAAGGGTTTGTTGGCTCTGCCGTACCATTCCCTTAGTTCCTGGGTATGTTTCAATGAGGAGCAGATGTGCATTCCGCCCCATCCTTTGATGATTCCGATTTTTCCTTTTTCTATGAAATCTGCAAATACGGATAACGGCTCACCGTCTATCCTGTTTCCTTCGGAATCCAGTACATAGTATGAAGGTCCGCATTCTTCGCAGCAGACAGTCTGATGATGGAAACGTCTGTCTCCGGGATCGGAATATTCCGATTTACAGGAATCACACATCGGGTATGCATCCATCGATGTCCTTACCCTGTCATAGGGATTGGAAGACATAAGAGTGAAACGTGCTCCGCATTCCGTACATGTTGTGAATGCATATCCCTTCCTCCTTCCCTCTTTCATATCCTTTAAACAATTGTCACATACGGCAGTATCCGCCGGGATTCCGATTCCCGAATTGGTTTTCGAGGATTGAACAATAGAAAAATCAACAACATCGAAAGGGAGTTCGTATTCTTCAGCATCAACAGATTCAATGACCGCCAAGGCAGGAAGATTTCTTTTCAATTCTTCAATGAAAGAGAAATTACCGTCCGTTTCGATAATAACGGATGCACCGTCGTTGTACACCCTTCCTCTGAGACCCATTATCTCAGCTGCCCTGTACACAGCAGGTCTGAAACCCACTCCCTGGACCGTACCTCTGATGATGAACCTCATACCACCGATAATACTGTCTGAGGGTTATATATTGTCCTTCCACAATCCATAGAACATGAGCGAGATCAGGCAGGATTTACTGTACACGGAAACACACATGTGGGTCAAAGTTGAGGATAACAGGGCACGCATAGGATTCACCGATTTCAAACAGAATGAGTTGGGTGACATAATGTTCGTACTTCTGCCTGAACCTGATAAAGAAATCAAAAAAGGTGAGAACATGGGAGAGACGGAATGTATCAAGACCGTCGAGCCCTTCAGTTCCCCGATTTCCGGAAAAGTTTTGTCGGTCAACCCCGCAATCGATGAGAATCCCGGAGTCATCAACCGCTCGCCTTACGACGACGGTTGGTTCCTCGAGATGCTCATTACGGAGCCGACCGAATTGGATTCACTTCTGTCCCCTGAGGATTACTCCTCTTTGTCAGCCTGACCTGTCTTTATCACATTGACAGTGTACTGAGTGTACGGGATCTCGATTCCCTCTTCGGTGAATCTCTTGTAGATGGCCATACGGATTTCTCCGCCTATGGTACCGTAGGATTCGTGGTCCTCCACAGCATATGAGAGCCTGAGTGAGATTCCGGAACCGTCGGTTCCCTCGAACCTGATCTCAGGTTTACCCAAGGGACCTTCAACGATGACCTGAGGATGGCTGTATGTACAGTCCATCATGATCTCCTTGGCCAATTCTATGTTTGAATCGTATGCGATGCTGTAGTAGTCGTATACCTTGTACTCCTTGTTGTCACGTGTGATGTTGACCATTGTGGAGTCTGAGAGAACGTTGTTGGGGATGATGTACCTCTCCTCGTTGGACCAGCTGGTGAACTCGGATGTGAGGAACCCTACCTTCTCAACCTTCAGTACAGTCTGATCTCCCGCGACCTTGATCTTGTCCCCTTTGACGAAGGGACGCTCGATGAGAAGAATCATACCGTTGATGAACTGACCGATGACACTCTTTGCTCCCAGTGAGATTCCTGTTGTGATCAGTCCGATACTTGTAATCAATGTCACAAGATCGATACCGAATACCGCCAATACGACAACTGCGGTACCGAAGAAGATAACAATCCTTCCAAGCATAAGAATCAACGGGATCAGTGAATCGTCCACTGTGTCATGTTCCCTGAGACGGAGTGACAGTTCGGCCATCTCTGCCTTGAACAGTCCCCAGACGATCATAGCTGCGAATATGACTGTGAGGATTACGGAAATGTCCTCGCGTATGGCTA
>SUSX01000022.1 GCA_015063195.1 Thermoplasmata archaeon
ACATCCGTATCCGTAATCGACACCGCATCCGCAATCCCAATCCACAGAACCGTAACCGACACTGCACTCCGCAGCGGCAGAGACATCTCCGCCCCCGCATCTTAAAATCTGTCACAGTCTCACGTTCAAAATTAAAAATTGGCGAAGAGGACAGAATAATGTTTATGTCATTCATTTCCCAGAAGATTGCATCCGCTTCTGTCATACTGTATATTGTGGGGTTTGATGACGAATGTTAGATGGAGTTTTTTTTGAGTTTATTTTTTTTTTTATTTTGATTGATATAGATTGATGACCCGTGGTTTACCACGGGTCGGGACCCAGAACCGATTAGGTTCTGGGGCGGTTTTTGAAAGACAATGAATAGTTAAAACCAGCCTGTTTTTGCAGAAGTATGCTGATTTTACTTACCACAAAAATTGTAGACTTCATTTCCTTATATATTCACAACGAAATCTTATTTACAGCACAGAGAACAACGTAACCCATAGGAAATCTCTCGTGTGCTCGCTCATGCCCCCGTTTGAGACAAAACGGCACCGAAACATCACATCCGCACCTACTGTGCCCAGCGGATGTGCAACCCTTCCCCGTTCTTGGGGAAGGGTTGAATTAAAGAGTTTATTTCATTATCTTCTTAATGATTCCGAAAATCACAGCGATTATTGCAACTATAATTGCTATGAATCCTGCACCTTCAGGAATCTCAACATCCTCGGGTCCACCGTTTTCAGGTTCAGGTTCGGGTTGTGCCACATAGAACTTTCCGTAACCGTCTTCTCCGCCGGTGACAGTTACTGATTTGACGTTCTTTGTCGTTTCAAGAACAAGTGTTGCGGATGTTTCGGTCATGACTTCTTTGGAACCGTCGGTATATTCCACGGTCCATTCTACAGGTCCTTCGATATCGGCAGTAAACGTTGCCCCTTCTCCGCTTGGTGAATATCCGATCTCGATATCGTTGGAAGAATAGGACACGTTCCAGTCTTCCATGAATTCCCCGAGATAGAAGTTTGTAACTTCTGCAGATTCTATGAACAATCCGCATTCCCTGTTGTTGAGGAAAGAGTTGCTTGTCCAATTGACTGAAGAGACCCAGACCGAATCATCAATGATTACTCCTTTGTTGTGCATTGTACCGTAACCGCTTTTCTTCACTGAAGCTGCCTTCACATTGGTGGTTTCATTGATTTCATCTACCAGATCTTTTCCACCATCCAAAAGGAATTTGACGTCTACACCTCTATTAGAAGCATCAACTAATGCTTTGAGTGGCGACTCGGCAGTAAGATCCTCCCATGCGGCACCTACATCCATCTGTTCCGAGTACACTCTATCTTCGGCTTTTGATATCTTGTCCAACAATGCTTTATACGTATTATCTGGAGACATGTATATTGAGACGTCTGCATTTTGATATACCCTATCATGACAGATTATACTCGATGTGTATTTCTCGACGTTTACCCAGGAATATTTTAATTCGGTTACTTCTGATGATGCATTCTCCTCTTTTGCTTTCGTCTCCAAATCTTTAGAATAAATTCCATTGAAGTCGTTATCGAAGAAAACGGACATCTTGTCAGCGAAGGGTTTTCCGTAAACTACTGCACCCCATCCTCTGTTACCGTCATCCTTGCTCAGATTTCCTGCAGTCCAATTCTCAGAGGTTATAATCACCTCATCACCGTCGACGATTGCATACTTGTTATGCACATAACTTCCGTTGCTGTTGGAGAAGTTGATGTATTTCACTTCTCCTCCTGCTTCTGTTATGTTTCTGAATAATTGAACAGGATTATCGATACTGTCTCCGAGTGGAGAGTTCTCCAACAGGACCTCTACCTTTACACCTTTCTCAGCAAGATCTGATAGAACTCCGATTACCATATGGCTGGAAATGAAATATATTGAAACCTGGACACTTTCTGTTGCACCCATCAGTGATTCGAGGACAAATCTTCCTCCAGAATCTGGGAATACAAAGGGTCTGACGTTCGCCTTTACGGATTCAGTACCATCGTATGACAATGCAGTAAGGCTTTCACCATAGATGGTCCAATCATGTTTCGTATCGGAATCTGTGGATTCTACTCTCTTGATCCCTTGCAATGCACTGTTCATATAAGCTGCGTCACCGACCCAACCTTTGACTGGGGATTCTTTCTTGAAACCTATTGCATCCACCAATACATCAGATGCATTATACAGATACAGATCGTCACCACTTGTGCTCGCACTTATGTTAAACGAATCTTTTTTACCTGCCTGTTCATCGTTTGTCATTACTTTTCTTCCGTCTGTGGTATCACAGAGCCAGCTGTCTGTCTTTTCATTAACAAACGCAATAATTCCGCCCGGTGATATTGACAGTCCGGATTTGATTGTGATTGTTCCTTCTCCGTCTGAATAAGTCCATCCGCCTATGTTCACTGCGGATGTCCCGTAATTCTTAAGGGAGAATCCCTTCTCATCACCGACGTACACTTCATAGAAGAGAACGCCGTCATTCTTTACCGCTGCATCCGATGAGTCTGTGAAAACCATCGGAACCGCGGAAAACAATATGATCATAGCGATTGCTATCGCTGTTGCATCCCTGAGTCTGACCATGGTAATCCGTATGTATTTACGGTTTTTAAAACCAGATTGTAGTCTATCTATCCCCTATGAATTGTAAGCAATTGTTACAAATTTCTATGTGATCTTACTGAACTAAGTGAAACTTTCATACATATCCAAAATGTTCCATTCTTTGCAAAATGTACAGTAATTTTCGTGTTTTTGGAACATTTTGGATATGTAACTTTGATATTTTGTATCTGGCATGTGCAGCATTCATCAATATCGACTGCCTTCAACCTCATGAACAGAATTAATATCTGAAATGTACCTATATTTTTAGACTTGCCTAAATTTGATATACTCACACATATTCCTGCACCTCATGGTAAAAACCACGTTGAAAGTTGAAGGTATGATGTGCGAGAAATGTGTCGCAAGAGTAGAGAGTGCCCTCGGCGCTGTCGAAGGTGTGAAATCGGTTAAAGCCGATTATAAGAAAGGAACTGCTGTGGTGGAATCCGATGTGAAACTCGATGACGAGACATTGGTGATGGCAGTACTTGACGAAGGTTTCAAAGCCAAGATCAAACGCGGACTGTTCTGATATGATCCAGAAGACTGTACTGAAAGTTTCAGGTATGTCCTGTGCCGCATGTTCCGCCCGTATCGAGAAGGCTTTATCTCCGATTAAAGGGATAGAATCCGTAGAAGCGGTTTTTTCCAGCAACATGGTTTCCGTCACATATGATGACGATGTTGTAAAACCGGAAAGGATCAAGGAAGTACTGGCTAAGGCAGGATATCCCGTTCTTGAGAAGGACAGATTGGATAACAGTTGGAATCCTGTGTATATTATTGTTTCAGGAATACTTACGGTCATCCTGTTCATCTACGCCATGGGTCCGATGTTCGGATTGAATGTACCGTTTACTGACAGTCCTGTAATCTATTCAGTTATACAGTTTATACTTGCAACCCCAGTGGTAATTTTAGGAAGGAAATTCTTTGTCAAAGGGATTCCTGCGTTACTGCATAAATCTCCGACAATGGATACTCTTGTTTCTTTAGGATCAGGAACGGCATATCTGTACAGTTGTTACATCACAGTCTGTATCCTTCTAGGAATGAAAGATTCCGTTTCAGGGATATGTTTCGATTCTGCTGCAATGATCATCACCCTGATATCCGTGGGAAAATACATGGAGTTCAGATCCAGAGTGAAGGCAGATGATGCGGTGGACAAACTGCTTACTTTGATTCCCGATGAGACGAATGTTATACGTGACGGTATTGAGATTACAATAAAAACAGATGATCTGGCTATCGGTGACGTGGTGATAGTCAGGCCCGGTGAAAGGATTTCTGCAGACGGTATCGTCATCGAAGGAAGAACTTCGGTGAACGAATCGATGCTCACCGGTGAATCGGTACCGATTGTCAAGGATGTGGGAAGTCAGGTGTTCACAGGAACAGTGAACGCCGACGGTTCGGTTAAATTCAGAGTCACTGGTATCGGCGGCGACACGGTGATTTCCGAAATAGTGAAACTTCTTGAGGATGCTAAAGCCACAAAGGCCCCGGTTGCAAGGATGGCCGACAGGGTCGCATCCGTCTTTGTTCCCACAGTCATTGCAATTGCTGTGGTCTCCGGACTGTTATGGTTTATCTCCGGAAAGACTGTGGGTTTTGCGCTGAACGTCATGATTTCAGTGTTGGTTATATCATGTCCGTGTGCTCTGGGTCTTGCAACCCCTATGGCTGTAACCGTGGGTTCCGGAAAAGCTGCGGAACACGGGATTCTCTTCAGGAATGCAGCCGCATTGGAGATGTGCGGAAGGATAGATTCCGTTATTTTGGATAAGACAGGAACCGTTACAGAAGGTGTTCCGAAGGTGGAATCGTACATCGGAGATGTCAGTGTCTTATCGGCAGTAATGGCCGCCGAATCAAAATCGGAACATCCGATCGGAAAAGCTATCGTAAGGTATTGTGAAGAAAACGGAATCACGCCTGCGGAAATATATGATTTTGAATATACAGTAGGTAAGGGAATCAGATTCGTTTCCGACGGAAGGACGGTTACTGCAGGTTCTCCGGACCTCTACGACGGTGACGGAATCGAAGAGGAGGGATTCACGACAGTATTCATTTCTTCGGATTCGCAACCTGTCGGTAAATTTGTTCTTTCCGACGGTATCAGAAATGAGGCGATCGATGCTGTCAGCATACTTCATGAAAGAGGAATCCAGGTTTCGATGGTGTCCGGTGACAACGAATCATCGGTGAAGAGAGTTGCCGACATTTGTAATATAAGCCAGTACACTGCAGGAGCACTCCCTCAGGATAAGGTAACGGCAGTGAAAAGACTTCAGGCCAAAGGACATGATGTGATGATGGTCGGTGACGGAGTCAACGACTCTCCGGCATTGGCACAGGCTGATGCGGGTGTTGCAATGGGTTCCGGATCGGATATTGCATTGGGATCTTCGGATGTGGTAATCCTCAACGATGATATACTCAGCATTCCGAGAGCGGTCGATTACGGAAGGAAGACTCTCGGCAATGTGAAGCAGAATCTTTTCCTGGCATTCTGTTACAATGTTGTCTGCATCCCCATCGCAGCAGGACTGCCGTATCTGTTTGGTATTGCTGAATTCTCACACATGCCGATGATAGCCGCCGCAGCCATGTCGCTGTCCTCGCTTTCGGTTGTTTCAAATGCACTCAGGCTGAGAAGATTCGATCCGGATTACTGACGGCATTCCTTCACTATCGAAGGAAGAACTTCGGCAAGATATTCCGCATCTTCCACAGTGTTCAGGTGTGACAGCGTGATTCTCAGAGCAGAGAGTGCCTGATCCACGTTCAGTCCGATTGCCGAAAGTACGTGGGAAGGTTCGGTATCACCGGCGGAACATGCCGATGCAGTCGATGCCATGATTCCTTTACTGCTCAGTCTGAGTACCAGGTCCGTTCCCCTGACTCCGTCGAACCTGAAGTGGGCATTGTTGCACAATCTGCTCTCTGCGGTTCCGTTCAGAGCAGATCCTTCGATTTCAAGTACTGATTCGATGATTGTATCTCTGATTTCAGTCATCTTCCTGACATCGGATTCCATTGTTGCCATGGCCATTTCGGAAGCTTTACCCAAGCCGACTATGCCAGGTACATTTTCGGTGGACGGCCGGAGTCCTCTTTCCTGTCCTCCTCCGAAGGTTATTGGATTGATGTCCAATCCTTCCCTGACATACAGTGCACCGATACCTTTCGGTCCGTGAATCTTGTGCCCCGATATGGATAACAGATCGATGCCGTTCTTCCTTACATCCACGTCGGTCTTGGTAAATCCCTGCACAGCATCTGTATGGAACAAAGCACCGTTCTCATGTGCTATCCTGGAACATTCCCTGATGTTCTGGATTGTACCTATGACGTTGTTGGCAGTCATCACTGACAGTAACGAAACGTCATCACCCATCTTTCGGTTCAGATCGTCCATGTCCAACGTACCGTCGGGATGGACTTTGACAACATCCACTTCGAAACCCTGTTTCTTCAGGTGAATGCATGTTTCCAATACTGCGGAATGCTCCGTTGCTGTCGTGACGATTCTGTTTCTTCCTTCCCTTCCTGCAGTTCCGATTAATGCGATGTTATCGGATTCGGTACCTCCGGATGTGAAAGTTATCTCGGAGGAATAGCATCCCAATGCTTTGGCGACCCTCTTCCTTCCCAATCTCACAGCGGCAGCTGCATCCGATCCCAAGTCATGAATGCTGCTCGGATTACCGTACTTCTCCAAGAAATAGGGCATCATCTCGTCCAAAACCTCGGGTAACATCTGTGTTGTACCTGCATTGTCGAAATAGATGCACCTGTCCATATTGATGCAAATACTCCGCGGACAGATAAACATTAGGATGTCCAGCAGTCATGAATGCAACAGAACTGTATTCCGTCATTCCAAGACACATATCCACACATTCAGGAATACTGTATTCCGCAGACTTGTCTACGAATTTCGTAAAATCGCCCTCAAAAAGATGTGTGGCACTCACTTTCGAAACATATCACTTAATATACTTCGTTAGACCATTAACGGAAACATTAACAGGAGTACTCTAAAGTTACTCCGCGGACAAACAAGAAGGTGCAATTTTATGGGAAAGACTATCGAAGTGCCTGAGAGGCCTAAGTTGATTAAGCTCCCCAGAATCACAAGGGAACTCGTCCAGTGTCAGATGTGCGGTTACTGTATCGACGTCTGTGAAGCACACCGCATGAGCCCCTGGGAATCAGTTACCGCAAGAGGAAAGATCTACTACCTCAACCAGCTGGACAAGAGAGGATTCGGAGCGATGGACAAGATCATGGGAAGGAAAGCAGAGCTTTCACCCGAATTCGTTGACGCAATCTACAAATGTACAGGATGCGGAAACTGTGAGGAAGTCTGTCACGCCAAGATTGAACTCGTTAAGCTCTGGGAAACCGTCAGGGCATGGTTGGTCCAGCAGGGTGTTGCACCTCTCCCCGTACACAAGGGAATCGCACAGAAGATCGGAAAGACCGGAAACTCATTCGGCGAACCCAAGTCCAAGAGGGACGCATGGTGGCCTGAGGATGTTGAGAGGGCAGAAGTCCCCGACGCAATCATGTTCGCAGGATGTACAGGATCCTACAGGATGCAGCACGTCCCCACAGCAGGAGTAAGGGTACTTGCACGTGCAGGTGTCAAGGTCAACTGCCTCGGAGAGAACGAGGTCTGCTGTTCATCACCTCTTCTCAGGACCGGTATCAGGTCAATGACACTCGATCTCGCAAAGGAGACAGTCATCAAGGCAGATGCAATGGGAGCAAAGGACATGGTCATGACCTGTTCCGGTTGTTACAAGACCGTTTCCTCAGACTTCGGAAACTACTATTCAAAGACAGGACAGAATGTCTACCACTTCACACAGTATGTTGACAAACTCATCAAGGCAAAGAAACTCCCCATGAACAACGAGTTCAAAGCCAAAGTCACATACCACGACCCCTGTCACCTCGGAAGGCACTCAAAGGTCTTCGAGGAACCCCGTAACATCCTGAAGAAGATCAAGGGAATCGACTTCGTAGAGATGGACAAGAACAGGGAGAACTCCAGATGCTGTGGAGCAGGTGGAGGATACAAGTCCGCATTCAACGACTTCGCAACTGCAATCGCAGCAGAGAGAGTAAGGGATGCAGAGGCAGTCGGCGCAGAGGTCATCGCAACAGCATGTCCCTTCTGTGTTCTCAACCTCAAGGCAGGAGCAAAGAAGATCAACTCCTCCGTCAAGGTAATGGATATCGCAGAGATTCTCCTTCACGTCACCGGACCTAAGGAAGAGCCCAAGCCTGAACCCAAACCCGAACCTGCTCCCGCACCTGCACCTGCAGTAGAGGCAGCACCTGCACCCGTTGCAGAGCCTGAGCCCGCACCGGCCCCCGCTCCCGCAGCAGCAGAGGAACCCGTCATCGATGAGGCAGCAGAGGAAGACGATTACGAGTACGTCTTCGATGTATCCCCCGAAGGATTGGTCAGAAGGGCAGCCTGGAACAAGAAGCTCAGATGCAGAAGGAACTACGGACCCTACGAGGTTCCCGTAGCATTCGTCAAGGGTAAGGTCGCAGTTTACGTCGACATGGACGAGAACGTCCACCGCGCCGAACTCGAAGAGGACGGATGGGTCATCCTCAAGTTCACCTCCGATCAGATTACTGACGGAGAGGAACAGGCAATTCTCATCCGCGACACTGTCAAAGAACAGATGCGCGACATGAAGAAGACAAAGAAAAGGAAGTGAGTACACTTCTTTGATTTAATCCGGGCGCAAGCCCGGATTTTTGTGTGCCCAGCATGCATGGATGGAGTCTTCGGACCCCATCCGCAAATTGATTTGTGGATTCTAGGAGGTGAAAGTCCTCTACGGGCCCTTGAGAGGGGAACCGTTAGTCAGAGGCAAGGTTGCTCCCGCGAGGGCAGTGGCTGAAGGAAGCCCGAGACAAATCTCCGAGTCTACGTACAGAAACCGCATTCGAGGTCGCTCAGGGCGGATAACCTGGCAAGAAACAGGAAAGTCCCATACTCTCACGAAGTCCTGAAGATATATGCGGAGACTAATGGAGAGAAAGGAACCATGCTTACCTGGGGAGATCTCACTGCCCTGCCCCGATAAAAGGCGACCGTTCACAGTGATGTGAACGGGGACAGTGAGAAGTCAGCCGAGGCCGTAGTACCGTATGGAATGTCCCAATGGAGGTTCCGGGAAGGGCCGAACGCCAGTCTGCAACCCGCCGAGGGTTGAAGGTGGAACCATGACAAGCCAACGGAAAAGATTACAAAGCTACCTGAAGGAGAGGGGACTGGAAGTCCATATACCGGACGGAGCGGAGGCCGTGGTTCTGCAGAATACATGGGGCGAGTTGAACATACCCGACCTGATGGACAAAGTCCTCGACAAGGAGAACTTCAATCAGGCTGTCCAGAGAGTCGTTGCGAACGGCGGTGCGCCAGGCGTGGACGGGATGTCCGCAGAAGAGTTGCCGACGTTCGTAGAAGAGCATTGGAACGAAATATACACTAGTCTGCGGGCGGGAAGGTACAAACCATCTCCTGTCCGCAGGGTCACAATCCCGAAACCCGACGGCGGAGAGAGGAATCTCGGTGTACCGACCGTTCTCGACCGTGCCGTACAACAGGCCGTTGCACAGGTGCTCACACCCGTCTACGAACCTATATTCTCGGAATCCAGTTTCGGATTCAGACCGAACAGGAGTGCCCATCAGGCGATAACAAGATTATTGGATTATTACAAAAGCGGATACACTTCGGCAGTAGATTTGGACCTGTCCAAATATTTTGATACTCTGAACCATGAACTGTTGATGAACATAATCAGAAGGGACATCCGTGATGAGACACTACTCGTCACAATCAAGAGGTTCCTCAAAAGCGGTGTTTTAGTCAACGGAGTGGTCCAGGAGACGGAGAAAGGGTCCCCTCAGGGAGGACCTCTGTCACCGTTGCTCGCCAACATCTATCTTAATGAGTTCGACAGACTGTTGGAGGAAAGAGGATTGAGGTTCTGCCGTTATGCGGACGATATCGTGATACTTGTCCGCTCCGAAAGAGCGGCCAAGCGTGTAATGGAATCGACGGTCAGATATTTGGAAGGAAATCTTAAACTGAAGGTCAATACGGATAAGAGCATGGTTGCCAAGGCGACCGATATCAAGTTCCTGGGATTCACGGTCTGCGACTATGAGAACAGGAACGGCCAGCGAATCATAGGAATTATGATCCATAGGAAGTCAACTGAACGGTTCAGGGACAAAGTCAGGAAATATCTCAGGGAGAACTCCGACTGGACTGTCCAACAGAGTATTGCGGTACTGACGTCATACTACCGCGGATGGCTGTCGTATTTCGCCATTGCAGATACAAAATGGCAGTTCACGTCCTTGGGCGAATGGACACGCAGGAAACTGCGTGCCAAGATGTGGTACCAGAAGAAGACACCCAGAAACCGTCGCAAATGGCTCAGGTCGTTATCTACCAACGACAGGTCTGTTTACGGAATACTGAAGCATGCCAGGGCTCACGGGTCCTGGCATATGTCTGCCTTCAGACCGTTACAGTCAATCCTGTCCAACCGCTATCTGGAATCAATAGGTTTTCCGCCGATGCTCGAGATGTATGAGGATGCACATGCCAGACTGACGAACCGCCGTATACGAGAAGTACGTACGGTGGTGTGAGAGGGCAACCGACAGGCTTACCGCCTATCGGACCCTACTCGATTACAATTATAAGATTCTGAAAATATGCCCTTCGATTATCTTTCCCATGAACTACAGGAGATCCTTTCAGGGAAGGGTATAACCGAACCTACAGATCCGCAGAAAGATGCCGGACCCAGAATACTGAAGGGACAGAACATACTTCTCGTTGCTCCCACCGGTATAGGTAAGACCGAAGCTGCAATACTTCCTGTTTTGGATATGATACGTCAGGAAGGGAAATCCTCCGGTATCAGATGCATTTACATCACTCCGTTGAGAGCACTGAACAGGGACATGTTCAGAAGAATGGAGGAATTGGGAACAGAGCTTGATATTAAAGTCGATGTCAGGCACGGAGATACCTCAGCATCCGAAAGGAACAGGCAGTCGCAGCATCCTCCTGATATCCTGATAACAACGCCGGAGACAATGCAGGTGATGTTCACCGGGAAAAGGTTATTGGAACACATGAAGAGTGTGAAATGGGTCATCGTCGATGAGATCCATGAACTGGCAGATACCGAGAGAGGGGCACAGCTTTCTGTAGCTTTGGAAAGACTTACCAAAGTAGCAGGTGAATTCCAAAGGATAGGACTGTCGGCAACCGTAGGTAACGAGAAAGAAGTTGCAAGATTCCTTGTAGGGGTCAAGAGGGACGTAGTCCTATGCAAACACGATACACACAGGGACATGGAGATCTCCGTGGAAAGACCGGACGTATGTGACGATCCTGTACTATTGGATAAACTCCAGGGAGATCCCGAAATTATCTCTGTTATGGTAAGAGCGAGAGAACTGATCGAGGAAGGAAGATCCACTCTGTTCTTCGTCAACACAAGGGAAACGGCGGAATGGCTGGCAGCCAGATACAGATATTGGGATGAGAGCTTCCCGATAGATGTCCATCACGGTTCTTTGTCCAAAGAAGTGAGGATGGACATGGAGGACCGTTTCAAAACCGGAAAACTCAGATCTTTGATATGTACATCCTCATTGGAACTGGGAATCGATGTGGGCTCTACGGACCTAGTAATCCAGTACAATTCACCGAGACAGGTTTCCAGGATGATCCAAAGAGCGGGAAGGGCAGGTCACAAGATAGGACACAAGATCAATGCCAAAATCATCGCGACCTCACCGGATGAATTGGCCGAAGGTTTGGTTGTAGCAAGAAAATCCTGCGACAAGGAATTGGAAAGCAGACCCGGAAGACCGTGTCCGCTGACAGTCGTTGCCAACCAACTGATAGCAATGACCATGAACGGCAGGATGGACCGTGATCAGGCTTATTCGATTTTCAGAAGATCGCACATCTTCAGGGACCTGGACCGTAAGGATATGGACGAAGTACTGGAACAGCTGAAATCCATCAAGATGGTGTTCGAGGACGAAGACGGATTCAGAAGGTCCAAGAAGGGAATGAACTACTTCTACAGCAACATATCCATGATTCCCGATGAAAGGACATACTTCATCAGAGATATCGCATCAAGGGCAATCATAGGAACATTGGATGAGAGTTTCGTCGCATCCTTTGCGGAACAGTATGCCATGTTCATAGCCAAAGGAAGGACATGGCGCATAGTGGAAATGAGAGAAGATGAGATACTCGTCGAGGAAGCAAGGGAGATAGGATCCGTTCCGTCATGGACAGGATCGGACATCCCGGTTCCTTTCGAAGTCGCCATGGAAGTCGGAAGACTGAGAAGGACAAGGGACTTCAAAGGATACAACGGGAACAGGAATTCTGTTGATACCATATCCCAATACCTAAAGGAACAGGACGAACATTGGCCGATGCCTTCCGATAAAACTGTAACGATCGAAATAGGCGACCGTCTCGCAATCATAAACTGCTGTTTCGGAACCTGTGTAAATGAAACATTAAGCAAAATTTTCGCAGCACTCCTGACTGCAAGAATCGGAGAATCCGTAGGTGTATCCACGGATCCGTACAGAATCATACTGGAACTTCCCAGGAACATATCCAAAGACATCATTCTTCAGACATTCACTAACATCCGCCCCGGTACCATCGAAGCATTGGCAAAGATGACAATCCTTAATTCAACATTTCTGAGATGGAGGTTCGCCTATGTGGCGAAGAAGTTCGGAATCATCGAGAAAGATGCGGATCACCGTTTCATGAACTTCACCAAACTCTTCGAACTGCACAGAGACACACCTGCATACAGGGAAGCTGTGAACAAGGTACTGTGGGAAGATCTGGATATAGAGAATACAGAAAAGGTCGTTTCAATGATAGCCGACGGTTCCATCGAAGTGAAGGTCGGCAGTATATCAAGAATAGGAATGGAAGGTATCGTCCGTTCAAAGGAACTGATGCAGCCGTTGCGTGCAGACCATACAATTCTAATGGCACTGAAGAAGAGACTGGAAAACGAAACACTGTATGCATCATGCATAAACTGTCAGTCCCAGTACAGATTCAGAGTCGGAGATGCCCCTAAAAGATTCAAATGTCAGAACTGCGGCGGAATCATGATTGCAGTCCTGAAGGAATACGACAGGGACAAGATCAGACTCTTCGCAAAGGACAGGGATCAACTGTCATCCGAAGAGAAGAAGGATATCGCAAGAATCAAACGTATCGCGAACATTGTAAACGAGAACGGAAAAAAAGCATCCATGGCTCTTGCCGGAAGAGGTGTAGGTCCCGATTCCGCATCAAGGATTCTGAGGACGAGACACATAGATGAAGATGAATTCCTCAGAGACATTCTGTCTGCTGAAGTATTGTTTGCAAAGAACAAAAGATTCTGGGATTAAAGTACAGGATTTATAAGTTCTCCGACCCCTTTGATCACAGCTCTTACTACATCTCCCTTCCTGATCTCCGATATTCCTTCCGGAGTTCCGGTTGCTATGACATCTCCTTCTTCCAGTGTCATGTATTTTGAAACATAAGAAACGATGAAAGACGGAGTGAAAATCATGTCCCTGGTGTTTCCTTTCTGTTTCAGTTCACCGTTGACATAGAGTTCCAAATCCAGATTATTGACATCGATACCGTCAGCGGAAACATATTCGGACAGTGGACCGAAAGTATCCATTCCCTTAGCAAGACACCAGGTATTTCCTGCATCCCTGGCAGCATGCTGCATATCCCTTGCAGTAACATCGTTGAAAACTGCAAGATGTGAAACATAATCCATCGCTTGGGATTCGGAAATGTTCCTGCATCTCTTACCTATAACAAGTGCCAGCTCAACCTCGTGCTGGACATTGGTAACGCCTTCGGGAATGACTATATTGTCTCCGTCGGAAATGATACATGACGGAGGTTTGAAGAAAACCGTAGGTTCTGTCGGAAGTTCGGAATTCAGTTCAGCGATATGACGTTTGTAATTCCATCCGATACATACGACCTTGGATATCATGAAAGGTTCCCCTTGACTGTGAATTCCTTCTTCTTTACCTTCGGAGGTTCGATTATAAGTTCCACTTTCTTCTGAGCCTTGAATCCTTTGCATATGACGTATACTTCCGATGATGTAGGCCTCGATGCGTCAGGTGAATGCACCTTTACACTTTGGAATCTGTCTTCAAGTTCTCTCTTCAATGAAGGGAACATATCTCCGTAGAATACTTTCATGACCAGTTTACCGTTCTTCTTAAGGATACGGTCGCAGACATTTACTGCGTACATACACAGATTGATGGATCTTGCGTGATCTGTGGAATAATGGCCGCCGATGTTTGGTGCCATATCGGAAAGAATGACGTCGGCCTGACCTTCGAAAAGATCCAGAAGTCTCTTCATAGTCCTGTCCTCGGTGATATCTCCTGTTATTGTGGTGACACCTTCGAGTCTTTTGATCGGACGGAGATCGACTCCGATAACGAAACCTTCCTCCCCTACCCTTTCTTTGGCTACCTGTAACCAACCGCCGGGTGCTGCACCGAGGTCAACGACCCTGTCGCCGTCCCTGAAGATGTTGAAACGGTCGTCGATCTGCATCAGTTTGAATGATGCTCTCGAACGGTAATCCAATTTCTTCGCGAGTTTGTAATAGTACTCGTGATGACGTTCCTCAAGCCAGCGCTCGTGCATGATGCTATCATGTATGCGTGCAATTTAACCTTTATCGTTGATCTGAATTTTGCCCGTCCCAGAACTTTCGGTTCTGGGACTGCGACCCGTGCCCGAGCACGGGTCTATAAAATGCTGTAAAATAAACACAAACTATCGTTACAAACTGTGTATCGATCGTCAAAAAAAATCATTGTAAATGAAATATACAAAAAGTACTAGCTATGTGTAAAACATCTCCAAACATCGAAAAGACAATGACAAAACAAACATCTCTCGGTTGTTTTAATTTCCATCTTTCTATTTTCATTTTTCATTTTTTTGATTAAAACTGATTTTGGAATGCGGGGGCGGAGATGTCTCTGCCGCTGCGGAGTGCAGTGTCGGTTACGGTTCTGTGGATTGGGATTGCGGATGCGGTGTCGATTACGGATACGGATGTACGGGGGAGGATGTGTCCTTCTCTCTTTCTCTGTCTTTGATCGGTTGTATTGAAGGAGACTGTCTGTAAGGATCCGATTCCGAAAAGAAAAGATTAGAAGCATAGAGAGATGATAAAAATGAACGGAAAGATTAAGACAAAGTTCGCTGCACTGTTTGCAGTGGCTTTGATGATTACGGTCTGTGTTGTTCCT
>SUSX01000093.1 GCA_015063195.1 Thermoplasmata archaeon
ACTGTGATGGGTGTACCGTGCTGATCAGATCCTCCGACCATCATAACTTCGTTACCCAACAATCTGTTGTATCTGCTGAAAATATCCGGTGGAAGGATGGAACCTGCCATGTGTCCTAAGTGAATGACTCCGTTGGCGTACGGCCATGCAACGCAAACTAATACCTTTGACATGTAATCGTATGCGCATACGCGGGGACGTATTAAAGTGTTTTATGGTGAAAGTGTCTCGGTAGCAGACAATTGGGACGGTTTGTCCCCTGCCCTCTCTTTGAGCAGGACTTTGAGTGTGTACAATCCCCAGGCAGTTGTCAGAATTGTTCCAATGATTTCTGCGATAACGAATCCTGTCCAATAGGACTCTATTCCTCCAACTGTGATGACGAATACGTAACAAATCGGGATGACGATAAGGTTCCTCATAACCGTACATATGAGTGATTTTGTACCCATACCCAGTGACTGGAAGAAACCTGCTGTGATGAATCCGGAAGGTACGAAAAGCAGGAACACACAGCATGCCTGCAGACCGTAGATCATTCCGTCTCTGAGATGCATAGTGGATTCGTCGTATGTGAAGAGCGTTACAATCGTATCGGGGAACAGGAACATGACTGCGGCAATTATTGCGATCATGATGGTTCCGAGTTTGATTGCGTAGAAGTATGAGATCTTGATGTTGTCGAAACGCCTGAGTCCGTAGGCTGCTGCACATACCGGAACTATGGCCGATCCGAGACCCATTAACGGAATCATGGCAATCTGGATGATTCTGAATGTGGATGAATAAATTGCAACTCCATCGGTTCCTGCGGCCATGATGATAATCGAATTGGAAATCATTGAAACGAATGAAATGAAGACCATTTCGAGTGATGCAGGAAGTCCGACTCTCATAATTTCCTTGTCGATAGGTCCGTCGAATCTGGGATTTTTGAGGTTGATCTTGAGATATGTGGCGTCTGAGAAGAAGTACCAGTATATCAGAAGAAGCAGTGAACATGCCATTGCGATACAGGTTGCCCATGCAGCTCCTGCGATTCCCATTCCGAATCCGTAATCGTAGATGAAGATCGGATCGAGGATGATGTTGATAATCGCCGTCAGAATCTGTGAATACATGGATTTTCTGGATGCTCCTTCGGAACGGAGAAGATTAGCCAGGACAACGTTTACCAGGATGATGGGTGCACATATCAGCAGAGGTGTGACGTAAGCGAGACACTCATCTATGGCATCATCTGCACCGAGAAGCATGAAAAGCGGTCTGTCGATAATCAACAGGAAAATGGCGATGACGATACTTCCGACAATCGTCATGAATACGGCCTGTCTGGATGCTTCGTCAGCTTTGTCCTTGAGGCCCATTCCGATGAATCTGGCTATTGCGGATGATGATCCCACTCCGATACCGTTTCCGATACTGATAAGTATGGCAAATATGGGGAATACAAGACCGACAGCTGCAAGTGCATCAGGACCGAGACCTGCAACCCAAACAGAGTCGATGACGTTGTTAAGGTTCTGAACAACCATTGCGATGATGACAGGTATTGCCATAGCAAGCATCGCTTTCTTAGGTGCACCGAGCAAAACCTCTACGTCTTTAGTCCTGTTACCATTTTCCATATAAACCGAAAGACTTCAGAAATACATCGTATAAAAATGTTCGCGGTTTAACTTTACTGCAGTTGTAGCAGCAGAGCAGGCGAATACTTTATAGGTCACCTCTTATTAGGCAGTCCTATGCGGATAGCCGCGGTACTTTATGACAGATGCCAGAACAGAAAATGCAACAAGGAATGTATCAAATTCTGCCCCCTGATCAGATCGGGAGTTACGGAATGTATCATTCTGGGTGAGAAAGGTAAGCCCATCATCTCTGAATCCCTTTGTCAGGGATGCGGAATTTGTGTCAACAAATGTCAGTTCGACGCAATCAAAATCATCGGTCTTGCCGACGAGCTGAAAAGCGAGATGGTCCACCAGTACGGTGAGAACATGTTCCGTCTGTACAGGCTTCCGATACCCAAGAAAGGATTGGTCACAGGTATCCTCGGACCTAACGGTATCGGTAAGACAACTGCCATAAAGATGCTTTCAGGAATTGAGATTCCCAACCTCGGAAACTATAATGAGCCTGCATCGAAGGAGAAAGTACTCGAATATTATGCAGGAACCGAGATGCATGAGTATCTCAAGGCTGTTTATGAAGGAAAGATAAAGACCGCAATGAAGCCTCAGTATGTGGACAAACTCCCTCTCACAGTCAAAGGTGTCGTAAGGGATCTCCTGGACAAGGTTCAGGAAAGGATGACAACTGAGGAAGCCGCAGAGAAACTGGATCTGACAGAAGTATTGGACAGGGATCTCACCAAACTATCGGGAGGAGAACTTCAGCGTCTTGCTGTTGCAGCCACTCTTATGAAGGATGCAGACGTCTATTTCTTCGATGAACCCTCATCATACCTTGATATCTATCAGAGGGTAAGGGTCGCACGTCTCATCAAGGAGCTCAGTGCTGACAAACAGGTTATTGTTATCGAACACGATTTGGCACTTTTGGATTTCCTTGCCGATAACGTGAATATAGTATACGGTTCCGAGGGAGCATACGGA
>SUSX01000023.1 GCA_015063195.1 Thermoplasmata archaeon
ATGTAATCTGTATGGGTGCACAGCCTATCGGTCTCGTCGATCCGCTTTGTTTCGGACCCATTGACACAAAAGAGGAACTGCCTCCCGGAATCAAACACCCCAGATATCTCGCAAGCGGAGTCGTATCCGGTATCAGGGATTACGGAAACCGTATGGGAATCCCCACAGTATCCGGTGGATTCTTCTTCGATGAGAAGTACACAGGAAACTGTCTTGTCAATGTGGGATGCCTTGGAATAGTTAAGAAGAAGGATCTTGCAGTCAACCACGCCGGAGGTCCAGGAGAAGTTATGATCCTTATCGGAGGACGTACCGGACGTGACGGTATCCACGGAGTAACATTTGCATCAGCGGATCTCACATCAACTTCCGATGAGGATTCCAGAGGAGCCGTACAGTTGGGAGATCCTATCACGAAGGAACCTACCCTTCATGCTTGTCTTGAAGTGAATGAGAAAGGTCTCATCACAGGAATGAAGGACCTCGGAGGAGGCGGACTCAGCTGTGTCGTCGGAGAGATGGCATTGGATGCAGGATGCGGAGCAGATGTCGATTTGGAAAAGGTTCCTCTCAAGGAAGCAGGACTTGCACCCTGGGAAATTTGGGTGTCGGAATCACAGGAACGTATGATGGTCACATGTAAACCTGAGAATGTGGACAGGATCCTTGAGATCTTTGACATGTGGGATGTCGAGGCAACGGTCATCGCCAAGACAACAGATGTTCCCCACACACGTCTCTTCTGGGACGGTCAGCTGATTTTCGATATGGATCTCAAGTTCCTCACAGGCGGCCCGGTATACAACAGGCCGTACACATTGCCTGAGGTTTCATCAAAAGACAAGGAGAAGTTCCCTGAACTTCCCTCAGGAAACGAAGTAATTAAGACGCTGCTCTCAGATCTTAATGTCGCATCCAAGGAATGGGCAATCCGCCAGTACGATCACGAGGTCCGTGCAGGAACGGTTCTCAAACCTATGGTAGGAAAGATGAACAAAACCGGTCCCGGAGATGCAACAGTCCTCATGCCGGTTATGGGAAGATGGAAGGGACTTGCAGCCGCTGTCGGATGCAACCCCTGGTTCTGTGCAGAAGATCCCTACAAGGGAGGAATGTCATGTATCGATGAGGCCTGCCGTAACATTGTAGCGGTCGGAGCAAGACCTCACGCATTCACAGACTGTCTTAATTTCGGTAACCCCGAGAAGCCGGAAAGGCTCGGAGAGTTCAGAGAAGCCGTCAGAGGTTTGGGAGAAATCTGTTCAAAACTTAAACTCCCTATACCTTCAGGAAACGTCAGTCTCTACAATGAGGCTCCAGGAGGAAAGTTCATCCTCCCCACACCTATGATTCTCGGTACAGGATTGATTGACGATGTCAGGAATTCGGTTTCAGCAGATTTCAAATCGGAAGGAAGCAGAATCTATCTTGTAGGAAAGACAAAGGATGAGATGGCAGGTTCACTTCTCTTCCGTAAGTTCGGAGGAGAGCAGGGAGATGTTCCTGCCGTAGATGTCGACAACCTCATCGTTCTCATGGACAAGATGTTGGATGCCATGGGTAAGAAGTTGGTGAAAGCATGTCACGACTGTTCCGACGGAGGACTTGCAGTATCCGTAGCGGAGATGTGTATCTCCGGAGACATGGGAGCATCTGTCGATCTTTCCGGAATGGGTGATCTCCAGACCGAAAGGAAACTTTACTCTGAAAGTAACACAAGATGGGTTGCAGAAATCTCAGAGGAGAATTCAGCAGCTTTCGAATCCATCATGGGATCTGATGCTGTATGCATCGGAAAGACAGGCGGAGATTCATTCGAGATTCCCGAAGCAGGAATTTCACTGTCTGTATCCGAGATTAGGTCCGCATGGAACGATCCTGTATGGAACATTATGGGAGGTGCTTCACAATGAAACCTGAGGACGTAAAAGTATGTGTCATCCGTATGGAAGGAACCAACTGCGAAGATGAGATGGCAGAAGCATTCAGGATGGTAGGTGCTACCCCCGAGAAGGTTCACATCAAACAGTTGATCGGTCAGACATCACAGGATCTCAGGCGTGACCTGGAGGATTACGATGTCCTTGCATTCCCCGGAGGTTTCTCTGCAGGAGATTACATCAGAGCAGGGGCAATATTTGCAGCAAGACTGAAGAGTTCAATCGGACCTCAGCTCAGGCAGTTCGTAGAATCAGAGAAGCCTGTGTTGGGAGTATGTAACGGATTCCAGATTCTTGTTGAATTGGGACTTCTTCCAGCAGTAGATGATGCAATGTCTCCTGTTCCCACAGCAGCATTGTATACTAATGATTCAGCAAGATTCGAATGCAGGCCCACTGTTCTCAGGAATGACAACAGAGGAAAATGCATCTTTACCTCAGCTATGAAGAAGAAACAGCTTATGATGTTCCCTTCGGCACACGCTGAAGGAAAACTTATGAGCATGGATGAGAACTTCGTTCAGAAGCTCGAGGACAACGATCAGGTCGTATTCAGGTATGTGACTCCAGATGACGAGAAACCCAGTTATCCATGGAATCCCAACGGATCGCCGTCGGATATTGCGGGAATCTGCAACCCTGCAGGTAATGTCATGGGGCTCATGCCACACCCGGAGCGTGTACTCACAAGGTTCACACACCCTGACTGGACAAGAGGATACGATTCTGAAGAGGGAGACGGAATCCTTGTGTTCAGGTCAGTCATGGAGCATCTCCTGAGATGAGTTTTATTTCTCAGGGATCTCTGAAAAAACCATTTCTCGTTTTATTAACAATAGGACTTGTAGTTAGGTTCATTCTGATGCCTTTGTTGACTTTCAATGCAGACATAGCTTATTGGATTCATGCAATATCATTGGAACAAAATAATCTGGGTCTATATGATGTGGACGGGTATTATTACACTCCGATATGGGGATATCTATTGAATCTGTCTGCTTTTATAGGTCAATTCATTGGAATTACTGACTATGGAATCATTGTCCCCGAGTTGGCAGAATTCGTCAATACTGAATTCATATTGAATGAAATAGTGACCACATTTGGTTTCAACGTATTGATGAAAGTAGCATTAGTACTGTGCGATCTTACTGTTGCACTATTGATTTATGGCCTTGTAATGAGGTTGTGCAACGATGAGAAAAAATCTTTGGTTGCTTCAGCTCTTTGGTTTTTATCCCCTTTGGTCATCACACAGTCTTCCGTGCATGCGATGTTTGATTGTTTATCTGCCATGACTATTCTACTTTCGGTTATTTTTTTGATGGACAGAAAGTACTTCTTAACTGGAGTAATGTTTTCTTTGGCAGTACTGACTAAGTTCTTCCCACTATTCTTTTTCTTCATACTCATTGCTGCCTTGTTCAAAAAAGAAGGATTCGGAAAGGAAGGAATAGATTCTTTCAGAAATGCATTCTTGGGAGCTTTTTTGACACTGATATTTGTTGAATTGCCGTATATTGTCAATGGTGAGTTTTTTAGATCTATGGATTTTTTGATTGGAAGATTGGGAATAGATTATGCAACTTTGGCCCCATTTTCACCGTATGTTGACTATGCATTCCTCATAGGTGTGTTCATACTTGTTATGGTGTTGATAGGTCTAATGAGAAAATATAGTGGTGGCCTATACGAAAAATGCTGTTCTATGGACAGAGAAATCCGTGATAAAAAGGTCATAAAAAAACTACTGAAGGTTGCAGTAATTCTGTCTTTGATGTTGATTGTATTTTCAGTCTTCAATTATCCAAAAAATGCTATTGATTTGATGGAAATTCTTACGTTTATTGGAATGAAGCTGGTTTCATTCATAATGGTTTATGCATTATTGATTGAATTTTTCATTGCGTACAAGTATTTGTTCTCTGAAGATCATGCGGATAAGGCCTTATTATTGAATCTGATGTTAACTTCATTGGTAATTTTCCTGTGGCCACCTTCACCGCCGTATATCATCGTTTCATTGCCTTTCATTATAGTTTACTCAGCTGTTTATGAAAATAAGCTAATTGGCCCATGTATTTTGATGATGTGTCTCATGACTCTTATGGACTTACCATCCTATTTAACATCATTACAATCTATAGCATATTATGTTCCTGGTGTTAGTTTTGATATAATATTGGCACCGCTGAATTTCCTTACCAGTACTATTTTTGGTATTGAATATATTGTATTTGTAGTGGCAATTTTGGGAATACCTGCTTATTTATCAATACTGAATATTATCCGTGTATGGTATATGTCAACTAGGGAGGCTGACGTATGAAAAACATCCCTGTTATTGTTACTTCCGTGTTTATTATATTTGTATTGTGCGGAGGTATAGTAACAAATTATTATTCATCAGGACAGACAGATGTAAGTGCATCTATAAGTGATGGGCAGCTTACCATTGAAGTGGACTCCAATGTCCCAGATACATTTATGTACGCAGTATATGCAGACGCGGTTGCTAGAGATTCGGTATATTTCTATTATGATGAGGATTACCAATCATTTACTTCTCATATATTGCAGAAAAGTGCGTTTGAAGCAATGGAGACTACTTTGGTAAATAGGGGCGTAAATGATATTTCGTATTTGGATTCAGATACGATTGTTTCCGTAATGGATAATTCTGATGTAAATATCGTATTCCTTTCAGGTTCCTTACCGGAAACGATATTTGATAAGAATTCTGGATCTCTTTTTGAAGTTTGGTTATCCAATGGAGGAACTGTATTTTGGTTAGGTCCTGAAATAGGATCTTTCAGGTCAACACAGGATAATTTGATAGAAACAGATGTGACCTTTCTAAACTGTAATTATGTTCACAATGGGGATATAGAAAAGACAGGTGACATTTGTAGCGAGGATTCGTTGGCACTTTCTGTGTTCTATGAGTTTAGTACATACGGACTTAGTAATAATTATCCTGGTTCCAAAGTTCTAGGTCGGTTATCTCCCGATGGTTACTCCTCAATATCTGTTGTCGGAAATGTACTTGGGGAAGGAAGAATCTATGTATTTGGGGGAGTTCTTGATTACGTTTCAATAAAACTGATCACTTCAATGTCTGACGTTATAGCATCCGGTGTGACAGAAGAATCAAGACTTATCGGTTATGGCAAATTTAATAAGATGTATGGCAGTACATCTATAGATGTTGAATTAATGGTTGAAGAAGGCGACACAGTCTACATAATGAAGAGTGCGCCGATGTCTTCAAGCGGATACAGAATAGTTTTGTGAGCATCGATGGCAAAACCATCCATGCTCACAGTTCTACCTTTACTTCTATCTTGTCGCCGTCAACCAAACCAAGGCTGCGTCTGAGATGGAAGTGGGAGATAATCTCCAATGTTTCCCTGTAATGGGATCTTTCAGGGATGACGATTGCACAGTCAATGTTTTTGATCTTGGCCTTATATGCAATCACATTACCGAATGTTCTGTCATCACTGGAGAATCCGTTGATGAGGTGTCCTTTGGAGCTTCTTATTACTTCCAGTTTACCTACGTCCTCAGGTGCTAATGTGACGTTGAGCGTTCCTTCGAAGGGTTTGAAACCGAGGATTTCTTCGAACTGTGTGGAGTAGCCCGGCTGGCAGATGTAATATCCTCCTTCACCGAGTCCGGATGCAACTTCACCGTGGATAACCATCTGATCGGAGTATTCGAAAATCCTCCTGTACTCTAGATATTCCTTTTTCAACAAATCCTTACCCTTCTCTGTCAATCTGATGCGCTGTTTCCTTGTACCAAGGTCGCGGACGATGAGTTTCTCGTCCAGGAGCTCAAGGATGCGTTTAGAGGCAGACTGCTGACTCATTTCCAATGCATTGCCAAGTTCCCTGGAGGATACGGCTATGTAATCGTCGATACCGCCGAGGAGTGCAATTCTTCTGAGAGCAAAAGAATGTTTCTCGTCCATGATTAGTCAATGTGGTTCGTATTTAAAAGTAATGTCTATGTTACCAGAATTTGGTAGGTTCTGGTAACATGTTTTTTGAAAAGATTTATGCTGAAGGGAACCAGACTTTTGCGTCTTTTGCAAGAATAACTGTTGCAAGTTCGACAATCAGGGCGACGAGGAGGACGAGTCCGTACTGCCATGAGGTGAAACTGATGACAATTCCTGCGATGATGATTGCTGCAATAACGAGATTCATTGCGATGACGAGTCCGTATGACCACTGGCTGTTCTTGGAGAAACTTCCTGCTACTGCAAAGAAGAGTGCTGCAACCAAGAGGTAGAATGACAATCCAGCGAAGAGGTTCTCTGCGTCGACATTGAAGTCAGCGAACATCATAACAAGTGCTGCTGCACCTCCGAGTGCTGCGAAGAGAGCTCCGATGGAAAGTGTTGTTGATCTGGAGTTCATGGTTATACACCTTTTATTGCCAGTGTATTTCATTCTTAATATAAAGGCTCTGGGATTTGCATTACGTCCCAGACTAAGTATGCATGTAATGATAATAAAAGGGTGGGGGGTGAGCCCCCGTTGAAGTTTATTCCTTTACTGCAGGAAGTGCAAGCTGTCTGATTGCCTGGATAAGCACACAGGTCATGAGTGCGAAAATGATTGCACCGTTGTCAGATACGGGGATAATTCCTCCGTAAACCTGTGCGAACATTGCCAAGAGTACGATGAACATTGCACCGGCAGAGAAGATGTGTTTCTGCTTGATACCGTCAGCCAACAGAAGAACTGCTGAAATCAATCCGAGGATTCCGGTTGCCTTCACGAGGATGTCGTGGGGGTCGGCATATCCTGCATCGATGAATCCTACACCCATAAGGCAGATTCCTGCGATTGCTGCAAGGATTCCTGCTGTGCGTGCAAGACAGGATGTTGCGTTCTTGGATGCGAGTGCACTGAAGACTGCGACGAAGAATCCGGCGACGAAGAATCCAATGAAGTAAAGGACGCTTGTAGTTCCGCCGATCAATCCGAGCTGGTCAAGTGTGGATTCGAATGTCCAACCCTCTGCACCGAGTCCGGATGCAAGGATTCCTCCGAAGAAGAGGATGACTGCAAGAAGTCCGATTCCGAAGATGTATCTTCTTGACTTGGGTGCTGACGTCTCTTTCATTTCGGCTGCGAATGCATCGAAGGTGTCCTCGACTTCCTTTGAAGGTCCGCCGGTAAGGAGACTGACTACGATGATTACTATTGCTGAGATGATGAATGCAGGCAACAGTTCGTAGAGTCCGGTGACGGGTGTATCGAGGAGGTGACCGGAAATGATTGATCCGTATCCGAGGAAGACGTTCCAAAGGATGACTGATGCAAATCCCACGATAAGACCTGCGAGTGCACCCTTTCCGTTGACTTTCTTCCAGAAGAGTGAAAGAAGTACTACAGGACCGAATGATGCACCGAATCCTGCCCATGCGAATGAAACGAGATCCATGATTGAGCTTTTCGGATCCAATGCAATAACTGCTGCAATTATTGCAATAACGATAACGACAATTCTTGAAACCCATACGAGTTTCTCTTCAGGGTAGTCTTCGCCTTTGAAGCGTTTGTAGATATCGTTGCTGACTGCTGATGATGCAACAAGGAGCTGTGAGTCTGCTGTACTCATCACTGCGGCCATGAGTGCTGCGAACAGAACTCCTGCCAGGACTGGAACTCCTACTGCCCAAAGGTCGTTGACAAGGTAGATGAAAATCATTTCTTTGTCGAAACCTGCTTCGGAAATCATTCCGTTGGACTCGACCCATGCTCTACCGAGAAGACCGATGAGACAGGCACATGCCAATGCAATGACGACCCAGGTTGTAGCGACACGTCTTGAGATCTTGATCTCTTTAGCATCCCTGATGGACATGTAACGCACAAGGATGTGGGGCATACCCATATATCCGAGACCCCATGCAAGACCTCCTGCTATTGCGATCCATCCGCATGAAATGAGATCGAGGTTGAAGTCAGATGTGGCTGCTGCGATATTTTCAACTGCATCCCATGCTGCTTCAGCACCGCCGAGTTCTCCCATAACTGCCAAGGGGACAATTACGACTGCAACGAGCATGAGAAGTCCCTGGAAGAAATCTGTCCAACAGACGGCTTTGAAACCTCCGAGGAAGGTGTAGATAACGACGATGATCGCACCAGCGATCATAAGGACTGTGTAGTCAAAGTCAGGGAAGATTGCACCAAGAACTTTTCCTCCAGCAACAAATGCCGAGGCGACGTACACTGTGAAGAAGACAAGAATGATGATACCGCAGACGAGTCTGATGATACCTTTCTGTTCTCCGAAGCGGTTTGAAATGTATTCTGAGAGTGTAATTGAGTTGTTTGCTTTCTCAGAGTAGATTCTCAAACGCTTAGCGATTACGAGCCATGCAAAATACGTACCGATTGCGAGACCGATACCGATCCAAATCTCTCCGACTCCTGCGGCGAGAATAGAACCGGGAAGACCCATGAGGAGCCAACCGCTCATATCGGATGCCTGTGCGGACATTGCAACAACATAGGGGTTGAGGCTTCTTCCTGCCAGGAAATATTCATCCATTTTTGTGCTTCTTCTGTAGAAATACGCTCCGATTCCGAGAACCAGGATGAAATATGCTACAAAAGCAGCAATCAACAATATATCCATAAGTGATCCCTCTTTATCGGAGAAAAAACTGTACTATGGTATATAAGGAATACGCATAGCCAGACATTAAAATCAGACGAAATCTGACTATTTTTATCAATTTTCGAACTCTATAAAATTATAAGGTGCCCGCTTTCTTTTTAGATTTTGCAAAGTTCCTGAGTATCACATACGTGGCATATGACAGGATGAGATTCAGTGCCATGGAGGCAACGGTCCCTACAATGTGATAAGCCGCATTCGATTCCATTCCCGTCATCATGACATGTTTCAGGAAGAACACGACCATAGGGAAGTAAGCATACAGTAACGGTTTCAGGCTCCTTCCGAGGAATTCAGTGAATCTGCATCTCAGTCTGTTTTCAGGCACTCTGAAGGTCAGCATGAACAATCCTATTGCTGCGAAGACGGATCCGAAATATAGTGTAGATTTTGGGATATAGAATGATGCAATGATAGGTGTAACCATACCAATCAGAGTTATGAGTACAAGCAAAGGTGTTGAAACACGTGAATCAAATTCATCTTTGTACATGTGCAGATAGTATCCGAATGTGAAGAACGGGATTCCGATGAACGGATAGATTATCTCGTCGATGTACAGTGTGGATGTTCCGGCTACGGTATCTATTCCTGCTATACGAAGTAATACACCGAAAGTAAGACTCATAGTCAGTACTGTAATTGAGAGTATCAGGGATATGCGCTTGATATTGAGATTGAAATAGCGCATTATGTGCCACCACAGATACAGGAGGAAGAGCGCATAAACGAACCAAAGGTGCATCGTACTTTCTTCACAGATCAGAAATGCAGTTATCAGATATTCCAGGTCAATTATGCCTGTTGCATAGTATATGATATCCACAAGAAGATACAGTATTTTGATGAATACGATTAACAGGAGGATGTGTTTGATCTTACGGGGAAGTGATTTTTCCGAATGTCCGTCTTTCGAGAACAGGTAATATCCAGATATGATGAAGAACAGCGGCATTGCGAATCTTCCGAAGGCTAAAAGCCACTCCTGATCCGGCATTCCCATGTTGAATTTGACACCGGTCAGGATTACAAGAATTATTCCTGTCAGACTGTGCAGTGCATAGTTTTGCTTCTTCACAGTTGCATCCTGACCGTTCATGAAAAGTAAATAAGATTTCCCTATTTATCGTTGGCGAGATTCACTTTGGATTTTATGTCAGTATCAATGCAGCTGCATATCCGACCACTGCATTCCTGTCATATTTTAATGAATCCCAGGAATTGGAATGTTTCAGTATTCTTACCGTCCCGCATCCTGATGAGAACAGTACTGCGGTTGCTACAGGGCCGTTTCCGCATACTGAAAGATTATACTCCGACATAGTATGGTACATTCCTTCTGTATCCATCGAAGATACCTTTTCAAGATATTTTCCGTCTATCATTTTTTCAATACTGTCCGGGATATAATGGGAAAGATCGGATGAAGCAATGAACACGACATCGAATCCCTTGCACGCATCTCTGATAACAGAAGCCAACTTTTCCGCCGATGTTATGCTTTGGTTTCTCATTATGATGGGTATGATTTTCGCATCAGGATCTATGTACTGTATGAACGGTACAATAACTTCTACAGAATGTTCTTGTCTGTGAGATTTAACGGAAAAAGGAATCTTTTCTTCGAGTCTATTCAATATTTCATCATGTATCTTACACTCACCCAACGGAGTAAGATACGGTTCGGGACAGACTGCGTAATCATGAGGTATGCCATAATGATCGGGGCCTACGATTATGTATGCGTCGGGTTTCTTTTCCTTAGCGAGTGCTGAAAAGACATGTGCGGCAACCATGCCGGATGCAAGGTATCCTGCATGCGGTACAACAGCGGATTTTATTGTTCTGGCACCTTCTGAAAATTCAACAGTTCCAGGTCCGAGTTCATGGCAGAAACAGGATTCAATAATGTCAATTAAATCTTCCCTGTCCGACGGATAGAATCGCCCTGCAACAGCGGGATTACGCGTCATAAGTAATGGAAGGGAGATTGGGGTAAAAAGTTTGGTCCTTTGAGGATCCGGAATATCCGAATCCTCTCGGTTCCATACTTAGAGTTTGGACTCGAAGTCTTCAATCTCAAGTTTGTAGTCTGCAGGGTCCTTGAGGTCTCCCCTTGCGAGAAGGACTTCCCTTGTAAGGAGCCAGTAGATACATGCGAGTGCACGCCTTCCCTTGTTGTTTGTGGGGATGACGAGATCGACGTTCCTTGTCTCGTTGTTTGCATCGCACATTGCGACGATGGGGATCTGGATGTCGAGTGCTTCCTTAAGTGCCTGCTTGTCTGCTGCGGGGTCTGTACATACGAGTACTTCAGGCTCCATGAATCCTGCGTTCATGGGGTTGGTAAGTGTTCCGGGGACGAAACGTCCTGCGGATGCGGGTGCACCGATTGCCTTTGAGAACTCTCTTGCGGGCCTCTGACCGTACTGCCTTGCGGATACGACGAGGATCCTCTTGGGGTCGAAGCGTGCGAGGAACTGTGCTGTTGCTCTAATCCTCTCATCTGTCTTCTTTACATCGAGGACGTAAAGTCCGTCCTGCCTGACTTTGTAGATGAAGTCCTTCATGTCTGCGGACTTCTGCTGTGTACCGATGTGGACTCCTGATGTAAGGTAGATATCCTCTGCGATCAAAAGCTCTGTGTTCTCTATTTCACTCATATTAAAAACCTCAATCTCTTGTGACTGTGATAGGGACTACTCCCTCGTCATATTCCATCATGGCGATGTCTACGGGATCCAGAATGTCTTCTGGATAATCAACGAGAATCGGTGCTCCGAGGGAAATCTGTAATGCCCTTGCACCTACCATCCTTGCTTTTTCGAATCTAGTGTACTTCATAGTATCACCACTTGGAGTATCTCGGATATTAAGGTAGTGGATATAAAGCTTTTGGAGTAAACTATCTCTAAGACAGGCCTTCAGGGCTTAAAAAATCAAGTGGATCTCAGAATGTGAGCATGTATTTTGATTGCAACCCATTTGCCGCAATCTAGCCTCTTAATCATCATTTCCCTATATAATGGGATTGGTTTCTACGTTTCAGTGTCATCAATCCTTAGTTAGATATATTGGAATCGGGATGGAGTACACATGCAGGACAGTCTGTTTCTCTGCGCAGCTGCGTTGATAAGGAACAAAGGAAAATCGGTATTCAGTGAAACCGATGTTCTGATGGGGATGTCAATGGATCTTCGTTGGATGACATACAGTGACGCCAAGATTGTTCTCAATTCCATGATTGCGGAGAAGGTTTTCGAACGTAACGGAGATGTGATTCGTGCAGCCTTCGATCCTTCCGGTTATGATGTCCCTGTAGCATACAGGCCCTCCGAAGAGCTGATGGCATCTGTGAAATCATCCAATAAATCAAGTGCTCTGAAACAAAATAATCAGGAAAAACCGATGGATGCAATGCAGTTGCTGATGAAGTCCGCATCTGAGGCCGGAATGGAAAGAAAAGAATTCATGGCTAAATGCAACAATATAAGCAGATCGATGGGAATTTATATCGAAGCCGCAGCACTTATGGTACTTCGAGATGCGGGTGCAGATATAAGCAATCTTAATGATTCAGTCTACGATTGCATCATGGGTAAGTGATTTTTAGCTTTGTATTTCACATATCAACGGCACAGTACCTTTAACCGATTGCGTTGTGTAGTTTGAAAAGATCACTCAATGGAACCACTGTCGATCAGTTCTCCATTGTTAAATAACATAACTTTATCATCTGTTTTCTCTAAATCATCGTTGAACCCTGACACTGAGAAGAGACAATACGTGATATCATAATCTGAGAGTTCTTTTATCAGGGCGGTTTTAGTTTTAACGTATCTTCGACACCCCCTAGAAGTTTTGACATAATTTCTGCATAGGGTCGACAGCTCACGCTCGATCATGATTGGGCAGAAATGCCCAAAATATGATGATCATCCAAGAAGTTCCTCTGGTTCGATTCCCAACAACTGCATGAGGTCCATCATGCGGTTGCATTCATCGACCGGCCCATCCAGGAAGATCCTTCCCGCTCCGCGGTTCAGTCTCACAGTGACGTTCTGAACCATACGGAACGCCTGCATGGCAGTGATGTTCTCCGGGATACCGACACATTGTTCACGGTTCATGCGCATGAGATTGCGCATCATCCCTCTGACCAACATCGCCACACCGATACAGAACAGCATGGACGCCTCCATCTCCGGGGATACGAAGAAAACCGTATCCGCCTTCAGTTTGGATTTCGCCTCACCGAATATGGATTCGATCTTCCACTGAGCGACATACGCCTTCAGGATATCCAAAGTCGTACCGCCATCCGCAAGATCATCGCATGAGGAATCGGTACGAGGGATGTTGGTTATTATCACCTCAAGATCCCTGTCCGACTGCATATCTCTGGCCTTGGATTCGTTGAATTCAACATCATATTCCACGGTCCAATACGTACCGATCTCCGCCGGAGGATCGTCCTTCCGAGGTCTGCCCCTACCTTCACGTTTCTTCACATACTCGTGAGGAACGTACCTTGCGGAGATATCGAAAGGAAGGTCATCGACTTTCTTCACGGTCTCCAAGAAATCGCTCATCGCATCGGGTTCGCAACTGAATGTCCTCCTACCCTTCTTCTTGGAGTATTTGGAGAGGTGTTTGTTCACCTTCCTCATACCTTCGGTGAGATAGTAGTCCAACGTCGCTTTACGTGACACCTTCTTGTACACAAGGAATCTCAGAAGGTCACCGTCGACGTACATATCGAGATCGCATACCTCATACTCCGGGGAATCCTTCCTCTTACCTATTTTGCCGACATCGGTGAACCCTATGGACATCGCCTTATCGATGACCTTCCTGCGGATGTGTTCCGCGAAATTGTCAGGTGTTTTGGAGATGAACGCCATCCCATTCCAAATCATACGGTCGATCAGTTCCTTGTAGACGAACTTACAGTCGGCGACACATACTATCTTACGGTCATCGTTGAGATTCTTCTCCAAGAACTTCACGGAATCCATGAACATGGTGTTGTCGTCAACGTTACCGTCGAACGTCTTCATGTACATCAGAAGGCCGTCGCCGTCCACTATCGATTGGAAGTTGTACTGCAACCTCTCGGTATGGCCATCCTTCGGATGGCCCAACTTAGGTGTCGGAGCACCATCGGGAATCTCCCCATATTCATGGGATACGGCTCTCTGTATGGTGATGTTGGACGAATCGATGTGATAGATGCTGCTACCCATATTCATGAGGGCCTTGGACCTGGATGCCAATGAGTACATCAGGATCTCCAGATCGGAATCGAACATCGTCCTCATCCCGTTGGCTAACGCCTTGTCGTTCAACGATGAATGATCGGCCCTATCACCGAACAGTATGTCCACGGGAGCATGGTTGTAGAATCCTCTAATCCCGTTCAATGCCTGTTTCGGATTCTCGGTGAACATTGTGCCGCAAATAGCTTTCAGAACGTTTCCGGGAGATATGATACGTTGATCCCTGTCCCAAGAACAGTTGTCATCGACGAAATCGGGGATACCCATCCTCCTCATCAAAGCCATCCCTAAAGCGGGACCGGCGCGGAGAGATTCCTCTACGCATCTGCTCGTTCCGAACTGGAACCTCTTCCCGTTATTCGAGATGGGATCTTCCCTCAACTTCAGTCATCCATCCTTGCCATTCTGCTTCCTTGACGTCGGATGACCAAGAACTACGGTCCTTTCGCATAGAATTTTTTGGTTTTCTATGACTAACTATGTTAGTCATAGAAAACCAACTATATATAATGGTACCAATATGACATATTGACGTCGGACAGCGATAGCTATCGCTACCCTTCATTTTCTGCAAAAAATCAATGAAAAATCCCCTATCGGATCGAAAAATCAATCAAGAATTACAGGGGGTGTCGAAGATACG
>SUSX01000024.1 GCA_015063195.1 Thermoplasmata archaeon
AAGGGAATAATGAAGGATGCACTGAAATCCTATTCACTCGTCAAAGAAAGACTTCCCGATACCGCTGTCGTTGGAAACGTCACCGGACCTTTGACCAAAGCATCGGTTCTAGCCGGAATGGAAAGAATTTCCATGCTCATCCATTCAGACAGGGATGTTCTGAGAGATCTGATATCTCTCGGTTTTGAAAATACAAAAGCAGCTATCGAAATGATGCATTCCGACAGTTCCATTGATGCAGGAATCATTGCAGCTGCAACTGATAATCCCGACCTGTTCTGCTATCAGTGCTATCATGATATCTCCGTACCGTGGATAGAAAAACTTACGGATGTTTTCCATAAATTCGGATATCCGGTGATATATCATCCGCACGGATCTTTTGTAACAGATGATGAAGACCACTCCGACGATCTATTGAAAATGAAGTTTGACGGCTTCCATTTCTCTGAAAACAATAACTACCCTAAGATTTCAAAGCTCTTCAAAGGGAAGAAATGCACACTGGGGGGAACATCCATTGTACCTGCACTCACAGGCGAACCTGAAGAAGTTGTAAAAGAAACAGAATTCTTCATGGAAACCTTCAGAGAGAACAGCTATGTCTTCATGGCATCATGTTCCGTTCACAGAGGCGTACCGTTGGACAATATCAGACTCATGTGCAATACTGTAAATCAGTTCCAAAGAGGACGTGTGTAAGAACAGTCCCCGGTAATCCTTTCTTTCACTGAATCCATACCTTCTCCGGTGACGACGGAACAGAATATCACTTCGGCATCGGTGTTAATTTTTGATATTTCATCTTTAATGAATGCCCTTCTTTCATCATCTATCAAATCGGAATGTGAAATAACGATCACATCGGATTCATCGATCATATTGAACATCCTGAGTCCTTCTGTGGTCCTTTTTGAGATTTCTTTATCGATATTACATCCGTCGATAACCGTCATCAATGGACCTAACGAAATGGATTTGTCATTGACATAGATCTGATTGAGCATAGGCGATGAAACTTCCAGACAGTTACCGGGAGGTTCTGCGATGAGAAGTTCCGGATTTTTCTCCTTCATCATATCTACACGAAACTGAAACTGCCTTATTCTGGCACATGGTGATTTGAATGGAAAGTTGTCAGAATTCTCAGAAATATCGGCAATCATATCCTGAGATTCGGGATTGTTGGCTATGAATGAGAACTTCACACCATTACATGATTCCCTGATAATCGATGTTTTTCCTGAACCTGGAATTCCGCATACAGCTACTAATCTCATCATCTCGCCCTGTTAAATTCTGCCAATGTATCGGACATTACCCTCAGATTGTCTATCGAAAGACCTCTGTTGATGGAACATGAACATGTCATCACATAATGGCAGTCTGCCAACTGATCCAGGAATGCATTTGTATCCCTTATTATTCTCTTATCGGGGCCCATCAGCAATGTTGAGAATGCATTTACTCCTCCAAGGATTGAACACTTCCCCTTACATCCGTCGAGTATTCCTTCCACATCGTTTCCTTCGGCGAACTGGAATCCGTCTACACCGGTCGCTACGGACCAATCCAACAACTCCTTACGGTCATCGGTGGAGAACACACCGTGTGGATGGAATATTGTGCAGATACCTTCTGAATGAACCTGATCCGAAAGTTTCCTGATATTATCCACAGAATATTTCAGATACTCATCGTCACCGACCATATCGGGATTGTCAGTAGCAGATGCGAAATAGACAGCATCTGCGATTCCTTTTGACATATACTCCGATTCAATTGAAATCGCTTTAACTGAAAAATCGACTACCTTCTCTGCAATATCGGGATTCATCATGAAATCCATCATTAGTGTCTCCACACCTCTGGCAAAACCTGACATTGTAAGAGGACCTGGCACATTGATACATAATGCAAGATCGGGACGTTTGGAATGGACGATCTCACAGGATTCGCGCATTCCTTTCAGCAACGGACCCGTTATATCGGACGGATTGCAGGAATCAATCATTTCAGGATTCTCAAAAGGATGTCCGGAAACATACGGTATTCCGTCTGCAGGATACTTTGTGACACCTCCGATGGCCTCCAATCCGTATGAGAAAATACAACCCATCGTGACATCGTGTTTCACCATATCTTGAAGAGCCAGTACACATTCTGCAGAGAGTTTGCTGTTGTATTCTTTTCCGAAAACCTGATCCGTAGGAACGTTCAGTGCATCCATACCCAATGTAAGGTCTCTGATGCATAACGGCACCTTTCCGTTGTATTCTCTCTTAAGTGTTGAGAGGAACAGTTCCCTGGAATCCATGTTTCCCAATCATCCAAGAAATAAATATTGATTGTGATAGCATTTGCTCTGCGATAATTTGAATGAAACCCAAATTATCGTAGAGCCCATTATATTCCAGATTAATGATTATGAATTGTGAAATCAGTTGTTTACAAGGATGTCGGAAATTTCGAAATCCAGGACCGTCCGTTGCCTGAAATTCAGAAACCCACCGATGCAGTCGTCAGAATCACAATGTCTTCAATATGCTCCAGTGACCTTCACATCATGGACGGGTCGGTTCCCAGAGCTGTAAAAGGAACCGTCGTAGGACATGAAGCTGTCGGCATTGTTGAATCCGTAGGAGAATCCGTCAGCAGGTTCAAAGTGGGTGACAGAGTCGCAGTGAACGTTGAAACATTCTGCGGTGACTGTTTCTTCTGCAGAAGGGGTTATGTAAACAACTGCGAAGATCCCAACGGAGGCTGGGCAATAGGATGCCGTATTGACGGAGTACAGGCTTCACACGTCAGAATTCCGTATGCTGACAACAGCCTATCGCTTATTCCTGAAAACGTAACTGATGAATCCGCACTGTTCACAGGAGACATCCTTTCAACAGGATACTGGGCTGCAGACATCAGTGAAATCAAAGAAGGGGATGTTGTTGCCATAATAGGTGCTGGCCCTACAGGTCTTTGCTGTTCAATATGCTCAAAACTTCACAATCCGTCAAAAATTATTATGATCGATATATCCGATGAACGTTTGGAACATGCAAGGAAATACGGAATCGGAGATGTTTTCCTCAATCCCGAAAAAGACGATATCGATTCCGTAATCAAATCCTATACCGACGGAAGAGGTGCAGACATAGTCATGGAGGTTGCAGGAGGAAAGGATACTTTCCAGACTGCATGGAAGATCGCACGTCCCAATGCAACCGTTTCTATTATTGCAATGTACCCCGAAGGTCAGACGATACCTCTCCCTGACATGTACGGCAAAAACCTGACATTCAAAACAGGAGGAGTTGATGCATCCAAATGCGATGAAATTCTGAAACTGATAAGTGAAGGCAAAATAGATACTGCTCCGCTCATCACACACCGCTATCCCTTCTCCAGGATAATGGAAGCATACGAACTCTTCAGAAACATGGAGGACGGTGTCATCAAGGTTGCAATCATCCCTGATGATCTTTCATAACATCCGATAACATGTAAGGTCTCATCGGTTTTATACATGGACATATTACAGAACATTATGTCGGAATTTCCGGGATGCGAAATCGACCCGTCGGTTGAAGGATGCATCGACAGGATCAGAGACCTTTACAATGCACCCTTTGCCAGAATGATGAGCATAGAACCCACATACATTTCAAAGGATGAGGTCAGAATGAAAATGACTGTAAAGCCTGAATTCAAAAACAGTCACGGCATATGTCACGGAGCTGCAATCTATGCATTGGCAGACCACACCTTCGCATTCGCATCCAATCTCTTTGTGGATGCTACCGGACAGAACACAAACACGACATACCACAGACCTGCCACATGTGATGTTCTGGAATCCGTTTCCAAGGTAATCAATGAATCACGTAACCTTCACGTTCTGGACATCCGCATTTACGGCAACGGCAAACTGATCTCTTCAGGTGTGTATACAGCATTCAAGATTAACAGGGGATGAAATGTCAGACAGAAGATGCCCGTCATGCGGTGAGAAGGTACCTTCCTTCAGCGTAACCTGCCCGAAATGTTACAAATCCATTCCGAGAGATGAACCTAAGGAAAAACCGAACGGATACAAGATCATCGATGACGACCGTGCGCCTTCAATCCGAACAGTCAACCGTAAGACCGTATTGATTCTTGCATTGATTCCCGGAGCACTCGGTTTAATGGGTTTGGGGCAGATTTATCAGAAGGACTACAGAAAAGGATTCATGTTCATGATTATCGGAATTCTCCTTATGACATCAATCGTAAGTCTGATGACCGGATCCGGAGGGGCACTTTCCGTTATACTGACAGTGTTCTCTATCATCATGTTCATCGGAGCATATCTCATTCAGGCATTCGATGCTTTTGTGAGATCTCTGTTCAGTTTCCGTTTCTGAGCGCCAACATAATCTCTGCTGACATTAGGGCATAATCCAATGCTGACTTTCCGGATCCCATGCATTTGCTGTCATCCGGGAAGAACAGATCATAAGTGTATTTGATGAGGGCATTCTCATCCATTTTCTCCAAAGGCAGATATTTTGACGGAACTCCGGACTTTATTGAAGACATTACCGTCATTTCCTTGGTTATATCCCACGGTTCGAACATGAGGAACTTCTTCACTGTGAAGGAAATATCAAAAGATGTGATTGTTTTACCCGAGATTATTCTTTTTACATCGGATATGACATCTTCCAATTTCCTTCCGTTGGAAAGATCCGAAACATCCAATCCCGATGTGTTCTGAAGATATTCACGCTGCTTCTTCGTAAATGAACCGTCTTCCAGGAAAATACGTTCAGAATAAACGCTTTCAACCATTAATGACTCGATATCGACCTTCACTATTCCGATTTCAACGATACGGTCCAACGGGAATCCGTAGTTTCCGTCCGAAAGAACTTGGATGACGAACACTGGTTCAGACAAAGAGAACACTCCGTATGCTCAATGCATCGGAGGATAGAAAAAATATTCTGTTAAAAGAGGCGGATTGTTCCGCCTCTTCTTTAGTGACAGTGGCACTCGTGGTCGTGGTGGCATGTCGATACATTGTTCTCGTCGAGTTTGTCCGACATGAATGCCTCGGCGATCTCGTCGACGTTGCCCTTGTTTCCTGAGTAGACTTTGATTCCGTTTCCGTTGAGCATCCTTCTTGCACCGTCTCCGATTCCTCCGCAGATCAAAGCCGAAACTCCGATCTCCTGAAGGAGTGTTGCAAGTCCACCGTGTGAATACTCTCCGGATCCGACAATCATGGATTCCTTGGTTTCCGAATCAAAAACCTTGAACTCACGTGTCTGTCCGAAATGCTGGAAAACTTCTCCATTGCTGTAGGTGATTGCAAACTTCATAAGTCCGAATCTTAGAAAACAACGTTAAATCTTTCTATTCTATATATTCAGTAGGGAATTAAGGAGTTTAGTTTTCTGTTATCATATGTATCAAAAATATTGTATCTCATAAATCTTTATATAGAAGTTCTAACACTTTAAGATTCTGTACAACAATAGCTGATAATTCAGAGGTATATCATGACTAAAAGAGAATTCAAGGCTGAATCAAAACGTCTTTTGGATCTTATGATCAATTCAATTTACACTCATAAAGAGATCTTTCTCAGAGAACTCATTTCCAACGCATCGGACGCAATCGACAAAATGAACTACAAGGCGATTACGGATTCCGAAGTAAATGTTTCGAGAGCTGATTTCAAGATTAAGGTGTCATCCGATTATGACGCACGTACAATCACCATATCCGATAACGGAATCGGAATGAACGATCAGGAGATGGATGAGAACCTCGGTATCATCGCACACAGCGGATCCCTCGATTTCAAATCCGGATTGGAAGAGGATGCTGACAGTAACATCATCGGTCAGTTCGGTGTAGGATTCTACTCAGCGTTCATGATCGCCGATGAAGTCACCGTAATCTCCAAACCCTACGGTTCAGAGGTTGCATACGAATGGAACAGCAACGGTGTCGACGGATATACCATCACGGAATGTGAGAAGGATTCCTACGGAACAGATATCATCCTCCATGTCAAGGAAGACACAGACGCTGAAGAATACTCAGAATTCCTCGACACATTCACACTTGAACACCTTATCAAAACGTACTCCGATTACATCAGGTGGCCCATCCATATGGATATCGAATCCGGAACCTGGGAAGATACAGGTGAATTGGAAGAAGACGGTACACCCAAGAAGGAGTACGTCTCCAAGACCGAGGATAAAGTAATCAACAGCATGGTACCTGTTTGGCAGAAAAAGAAAGATGATGTCACCGACGAGGAATGCATCCAGTTCTACAGAACCAAATTCAGGGACTATGACGAACCCGCCGCAATCATCAGAGCGAATGCGGAAGGAATCGTCAGCTACAAAGCGATACTGTTTATCCCCTCCAAAGCGCCTTACAACTTCTACTCAAGGGACTTTGAACCGGGACTGCAGCTCTATTCCAACGGCGTCATGATTATGGAAAGATGTGCAGACATCCTTCCCGACTGTTTCCGTTTCGTCAGAGGAGTCGTCGATTCACCCGACTTCTCACTGAACATCTCACGTGAAATTCTCCAGCATGACAGACAGCTCAAAGCCATATCCTCCAACCTTACAAAGAAAATCAAATCCGAACTCTCACGTCTCATGAAGGATGAACCGGAGAAGTACGGAGAATTCTACAAGAGCTTTGCCCGTCAGCTTAAGTTCGGAATCGTAGACAGATACGGCGCGGATGCAGAACTTCTCAAGGATCTTGTAATGTTCCATTCTGCAAAGAAGGATCAGCTGATCTCATTGGAACAGTACGTATCCGAAATGCCCGAAGGACAGGACAGGATTTATTACATCACATCCGACACCATCGAACATGCCGCCTCTCTTCCTCAGACAGAGCCAGTACTTGAGAAAGGATATGACATCCTCTGTATGGTTGAGGACATAGATGAGTTCGTCATGAAGACCATCAGAGAATATCAGGAGAAATCATTCTGCAACGTAACATCTGATGATCTGGGTATCGTCTCTGATGATGAGAAGAAGGAAATCGAATCCAAGGAAGAGGAAAACAAAGATGTTCTGGATTTCGCCAAGGAAGTACTCGGGGACAGAGTTGCATCGGTCAAAATCTCAGGAAAACTCAGGAACCATGCAGTTATGCTTTCCACCGAAGGAAACGTCACAATTGAGATGGAGAAATACTTCCGCAGTATGCCTGACGATGACGGATCTGTCAAGGCAGCCTATGTTCTAGAAATCAATGCAAACCATCCGGCATTTGAGTCCCTGAAAAACTCCTTTGAGAATGACAGGAAACGTGCAGAAAAGATGGTCAGGATCATGTTCGATCAGGCAAAGATCGTTGCAGGTCTTCCTATCGATGATGCAGTCGGTTATTCCGATCTCGTCTTCGACCTGTTCTGAAACCGAAGGGGTTTTCCCCTTCATTTCAATTTGATTCTGATATCCCCGGTGTCCGGATCATAAGAGGAATCCATCACATATTCCTCGGTGAACGGAATAACAGCATGAAGTCCTGTGAGAATGATCTTGTTTCCGAAACAAATCGCCCTTCCGCTGTCATGAGGGCGTATTATCAAAGAAGTCATTGAATCGTTGATGTGAACAAAATACTTCGATTCGGTGAAAAGATCGCTTGTGATCTCATCGGGACCTGTCCTTAAAACATCGAAAGAATCTTTTTCTTCAACTTCCAACACTTCAGTTTTCTTTTCAGTATTCTGTGCATTCACACCTTCGTAAATCTTCAACAATGCACCGTTCTCGATGAGAAGTTTCTGAAGTTCTGCCTTATCCTCTCTGAGTATGGATATTTCTTCCCTCAGTTCGGCAGTCTTCTCCGCTACAGCTGCAATGATTTGGCTCTCGATCTCCTGCGCATAGACTTCATTGAAATTGGGGATAAGTTCATCCTTGTGGTTCTCCCACAGTGCAGTGATAATCTCATCCTTCTGACTGCGTTTGAGTTCCATGAAGAAGGACGGTCCGATCTTACACACAGGAATGGCAACATAACAATCCCTGTCGGATTCCAATGTACATATCCATGTCCCTTCAGTTATATCGTTCCTTCCGGGTCTTGGATAAACGTTCTTCCCTTCATATCTTGACCTGAGAGTGTTGTACTCATTCAGAGAGAACGTAAGAATGACCGATTTTCCTGAATAGGAGGAAATCTCATTGGCATCGATTATACCTGAATCGATGTACTCTTTCTGAAGAGTAATAAAGTCCAATCTGTCATTCGCCATCTGATTCCTCCGGTTCATCTTCCTTTACATCATCGTACTCCACATTGTTGAACACGGTTTCGACCGAAAGAATCGGAAGATCATCCAGGATGTGGTATGTATCGCAGGCCCTCTTCATCTCGTTGGAGAATGCTGCTTCGAAGGCTGCAACCTCCACTCTCTTTCCGGCATTCTGAACATGCTGAATTGCAGGAACGAAATCCCTGTCTCCGCTGACAACTATCGCAACGTCGTAATTGTCACGGAGAGCGTGGACGACCATCTCACATGCCATTGCGACGTCCACTTCCTTCTGCTCATGTTTCTCAGGATCGTAAGATTCCCTTGCGATGACCCTGAAACCAAGGTATCTCAAACGTTCATGCAGCCTGTGTCTGGAATCCTCCACACCGTATGGTGCACGTGAATCGAATACATATGCTCCCATAAGCCTCCTGTGCCCTACGAGATCCAAAACCAAACGGTACAGATCCACCTTGAAAAACGGATTCAGATTGGAGCTTTTGGAGATGTTGCTGAAGTCAATGAAGAACATGACTCTGTCGTATTCGTTGTCCGTGAGCAATGGCATATTATCCGCACCGTATCATTCCGAGTGATATTATATGTTTCTAAAACTGATTTAGATTTCCAAGGCATTCGTTATAAGTAGTAAAACCGATACACTTTGTATGAAATTTAGGTCAGCTGAGAAAATATTGGCGGTTGCACTTCTTGCAGCCGTTCTTATCGTACCCGCTGCCGTATATACAATCGGTGATGAATCGGAAGCGGCTACTCCGGATGATTACTATTACAACAAATTATCCGATTATTCAAAGAAGGCTTATATCGAATTATTAGAAGGAATTGAAAACTTTGAAACAGACATCGAAATAGGGGTGGCTACCCTGTACAGTGATGCTTCAACTCCTGAGGATGCCAAAACTAATATCGATATTGCTGCAAAAGCCATTCTCAAGGATAGGCCAGACATTTTCTGGTTTGGAAAATCCACTGGAAATTCAGTTGATTTGTATGGAATGACATATACTACATCTGATCCCGATAAAATACAATCTACTTCGAAAATTACAGTAAAACCTACCTACGGCATGACTAAAGAAACTGCTACAAATTACCAAAATGCTATTGATAATTCCTTAAAATCATTCAATGCAGGTTCTGGAACTGCTGCTGACAAACTGAAAGTAATTCATGACTACATTATTAACAATACAAAATACAAACAGTCACTTTCCGGAGACAATATAAGAAACATCTACGGAACATTCGTAGAGAAAAGTGTTGTTTGTGAAGGATATGCCAAGGCACTCAAATACCTCTGTGACAAAAACGGAATTGAATGTATTACTGTGAGCGGTACGGGAATCACAGAAAAAGGTTCCGAAGGTCACATGTGGAATTATGTCAAAATTGATTCATCATGGTATCTTGTTGACGCAACATGGGACGATCCGATAAGTTCTGATGGAAAAGACGTATTGAGATATGACTATTATCTCGTTGGATCCAATTCAACAAAATCATCACACATTCCAGAAAATGATCAATTTAAACCCATGCTCCCTACCTTATCAGTAAGTGATTCTACAAGCAGACCATCCACCCCAGAACCAACACCTACTCCCACACCAACTCCGACTCCTACACCGACACCCACACCCGAACCTGAACCCGGAGTAACTCCTGATAATCCTTCGACTCCATCTGAAGATGAGGGAACTGTTGAAACATACACTATCGCAGACACCAACAGCATCTATCTTGTCGATGTAGATATCGTTGATTCCACCATAGCAAAAATGGACGATGACGATGTAGCAGTAATTGACGTAAATGATGTCAAATACACAATGGATAAGAACAGTCTACAGCTTCTTTCCAACTACATAGACAGTAAGAACTCCAAGGTAAGGTTCAACGCAGAAATCGAATCCCAACCGTTCAAGACGTTCAATGTACTCAATTATGAAAGGAATGTGTACACACTCACGATTACAGTCGATGGCCTTGAAGTAACGGACACAGGAATATTCGGAAGCGAATTCTCTGTAAAAGTTTCAGTCCCGTATGAGAAATCACTCGGAGACATGTCATTCATAATGGGTGCGTGGAAACTCACCGACGGTGAAGCAGGGGACAGAATAACTGCAGAACTTGAGGAGAACTACGTTTCATTCAATCTTGAAGAAACGGGAGACTACATCGTAGGATCCAACCCCTACTCAAACATATCAATCACTGTCGTCGTGATTGCCATCTTCATCATACTCGTGTTCCTGCTGCTTCTGCTCGGCGGATCCGGTAAGAAAAAGAAGAAGAAAAACTGATTAAATGAACAGGATATTCGGCCTTACGGCCGATATCCATTTTATGATTTTACTGACATTCCTTTGTAAAGGTTTACTCCCTGTACAAGAATTCCTATCACCACCGACACAATTGCTGCCGTGATGAATGCATCTGTATATCCCATCGAAGTTATCAATATCGTAACAAGAATGGCCGAGACAAAATTACCAAGATTCATTGCCATGGAATAACCGCCCATGATCTTTCCCTGGTCATTACCCTGCATAGCAATTGCTGTGAGTTCCCCGACAACGGTAGGAATCATGATGCCCATTCCAACTCCCACCAATGCGATACATACTCCTGCCAGAATCACATTCTCTGCGTAAAGAAGTGCAAGCGCAACACCCAATACAATAAATGATGCGGTATACACAACATATTGGTTCGGCCTCTCTTTCAGACGTGAGTACAAAGTACTCGTTATTCCCTGAGCTATTCCCATCAAACCGAGAAGCAGACCTACGACAGTCATATCTGTTCCTAGACCTGCAAGGAATTCCGATATGTTTGTCGGGATAATGAACATCATGAAAGTTGACATAAAAATCATGGAATAACAGAATAATATCGGTAATTTTGATGTCTTTACTGTATTATTATCCATTTCCATTACATTGTACTCATATTCCGAGGAATCGAATTCTATATCACGGATTCCAAGGAGTGAAACAAGAATGATCGGTATTCCGATAAGATATACAAGGAACGGTTCCTTCCACCCTATATCTGCCAATACTCCTCCGAGAGTCTCAAGAATCAGACATCCGATTCCCATCGCAGCTGACTGGAGTCCGATGATCTGCATCCTTTTCATTCCTGAGTAGTACATTCCTATCAATGCAGTACTTGTCGTGGCAATTCCTGCAATTCCGATTCCCAACAGGAATCTGTATGCTAGCAGCTCCCAGATAGTTGATGCGAAATATCCCATCGTCCCTGTCACCGTGAATATTGCCAAAGAAAGAATGAAAGTCTTTGCCATCCCGATTCTGTCAGCCAACATTCCCATCGGGAATCCGAAGATTGCAACTGACAGTGCCGGAAGACTGATTATCATGGATATGACGAACTCATTCTCAGGGAACTGAACCGATATTGAGTGGAGCGCAGGGGCAACAGCTGCAGCACCCATCAGAATCAATGTTGATGCCAAGAGGATTGATGCTGTTGTAAATATATTCGGGACAAATTTCCCATTATTATTACTCATATTGCATCGATTTTTATCGATGTTTTATAGATAACTGAACTGGTTTGTAAAATCATATCACTTTCTTGTTTTCTGACGGACATCGATACAGTTTGTGATGTTTGATACTGAACACACATTTCATCCGCCTGCAGTCATCGGCAGCTGCTTTATCTAAGTATAGTTACAATTCCTAAATGATAAGTAATTCGTAGGTCAATTTCGATTAATTTACTAAATCAAAAATTATTTTACGAATTTCGTAGACATATTACTATAAATAGTAGAAAGTAGATATGATTTATGGAGGCGAGACTAAGATTACCGAAGATAGTGAATCATCTAAGATAAGCGGCGAGAACAGCAGGCTCATAGGTGTCATTGGTAAGAAGGAAATGTCCGGTTGGAGCCTTCCGTATGCACAGTGAGTCTGTTGTTCGCAAGACTCGACTGATGACCGCAATAATCCCTGTCGCAAAAACGGCAGGGACTTTACCCTTTCGGGGGGATCTCTGTTTTAACCCTTGTATATACAGAAAAGGGGATTATCCCCTATTCGTCATTCTATGGCTGAAACGAATGTTTCATACGTCATTGTCTTGTTGTTGTATGCAGCACGGTTCGGATTCTCTCCGAGATCATATCCGGTTCCTGTGGTTTCACAGTAATAGTACTTGTTTCCGTTGTTATCGAGATAATAGAAACCATTCTCTATGTCTGCATTCAACTCCACTGCAGGAGCCATATGTCCGGGGTACATCGCTAATACAGAATCGTGACCCATAAGACTGAGTATTGTGGACATCAGTATGGATGTGTCCTCACAGTCTCCTCCCTGATCATAGAGTGTTTCAAGAGGATACTTCCAATACTCACTCTGACCCATGAAGTCCGAATCACTCTGATATTCTATGTTTTGTACAAATACCAAAACATATTGGATAACTTCCTCATCGGCCATTCCTTCCGTTCTCTTGAGGAAATCTTCTGCAATCTTGATCAGATACGGGTCATCTGTGGTGACGTAATTCAGCGTATAATTTGAATTGACAAAACTTCTTGAAATAGGAGAACTCCTGTATTCACTTAAATCAGAATACAGAATTTCAATGGAATAGGTCTCTTTCTTTCCGTCGTAGTCCCATGTGAATGTCTTAACGGTAGCACCGTCGGCGAATACTGTGTAATATCCGTTGTATATTCTTCCGTCAGATTCTTTTCCGCTGTAATATACCTCATATCTTCCTGCCGAATCGAAATCATATGATGTTACATCACTGACATTAGTTACATCACCGTATTCATCATAAAATTTCCACTCCACATCCGTGAGCCCTGCAGGAGTTTCCAGAAGCAGCGGTTCACCGTCCGACAGTGAATAATCCGGATCGCCCTGGTTCAAAGCATAAACTACCGTATCGGAAAGTAACAGATCAACTGTGTATTCCAATTCATCTGAAAGTAATCTGCCGTTCTCATCAACCCATCCGTAGAAGCCTGAAGTCTTTGATTTATCTACTTCTGCTGTGAGAGTTACGGTACTGAATGCATCGTGTGTACCATATCCTGTTACTGTAACTCCAAGATCCGCATAGATTGTGATATCATACTCATCCTCATTCTCAAAGGTAAATACTTCTTCCAAAACATACTCCATATATGTGACGTTCTGGAAGAACAGAGAGTACTGCGTTGATGTGTATTCAATCTTATATGTAATCCAACCGGCAGACCATTGTCTTTCAACGGATCCGCCTTCTTTACATTCAACCACATCACACTCGATTGGGCCGTAGATTGTATCGATTGTTTCCTTTCCTACCGGCGTCCATTCTCTGCCTGAATTCTCCGATGTCCAGTAAGTATCGGAATATGACCCAGTATATGTGGAATAACCTGTATCGTACACAGTGTACGACTCATGTCCCATCAGATATCCTTTGGTTTCATCGTAATGCAGATATCCGTATGATATCTCTCCGTTCAGCTCTGTTCTGATCAAACCGTCGGATGTATAGCCTGAGGTCTCGAACCTCAACCCGTATCCGGAAAGATTGTCTCCTTCCGGCTGAGGCGGAGACGGATAATCATCATCAAAAAGTACTATTGCACCTGCACTCAGAACAATTGCAGCGACTGCGACGATGAGTATCCAACTTCTCAGGGTTTCACCGATAGTTCAGCTTCATCATAATATTTGAAAAATACGGCTCTCCGATAATTTGAATGGAAAGGTATTTTTCTCTTCAAAGATAATTTCAAGACAATATTCCGGTGAATAATCATCGATTCATTTCCAATTCGGGCGATTCGGTGACCTCCCCTTCTGAGATTTATATACGGAAATATGAATCAATAAAACAAGATGGGAAGAGATAGCTTTCACAGTTTCAGAAAGGAATGTACATATTCAGTCATCACAGATAATTATGAAGAGAAATCCGACGAAGGATATTTCGTAAGAACCACAGAGTATGCTCTTTACCCTAACAGGGAACAGGAAAGAAAGTTATTGTTATTCCTTGAAGTCTGCCGTGAAGTCTATAACAGACTATGGAAAGTCTGTAAATTCCTTCTGGAACATAATTATAGCCTTCCCAGTGACAGATACCTGATGGATATTGCCAGAGGAATCTGGAATCATAATGAATGGAT
>SUSX01000025.1 GCA_015063195.1 Thermoplasmata archaeon
ATTCTTCCTCAGCCATGACCTAAGGAAAGATGTTGAGCTCTACCTCGTACTTCTCGGTGGAGAGGATGCACCTAAGACCGTAAGATTCGACGGTAAGGAACTCAGATACCTCAACCCGGACGAAAGAAGCACGGCATCCCTTATCAGAAACGCAGTAATCAAGAAACTTGAAGAAGACAGGGAGATCCGTTCATCGCCAGGAGTATTCGTTTCCAGAAAATCCTTCGAACAGCTTATGGAAGAACTGTCCGAAACATCCAATTTCATCTATCTCAGGGAAGGTGGAACAGATATCAGAGAATACGAGTTCCCGGAAAACCCCTGCTACATATTGGGAGACGACCGTGATCCCACACCTGAAGAGGAAGAGATCATGGCCAAATACAAATTCGACAAGATCAGCCTCGGACCGGTCAGCCTCCATGCAAACCACTGCATGATTATCGTCCACAACGAGATGGACAGAAGATTCGCAGGAGAGCAACTATGAAGGAAGATACACCTGAAAGGATTCCGCAGCACAGGCACTGTATGAACTGCGGCCGTGCATTCTCCGGAGACGGACGTTACTGCAGCGAAGAATGCGACGGTAAACGTACGGATGAGTTGAAAAAGAAGAAGAACAAACTCATTATCGTCTGGGTAGTGGCAGTCGTCATCATGATTGGCTGTATCATCACCCTGTTATAATGATCGCAGCGGTAGCAGGTACATTCAACGTCCTTCACGAAGGACACATCGCTCTGATAGAAAGAGCATTTGCCGAAGGTGATGAAGTATTCATAGGCATCACCTCCGATAAGATGGCTTCCGGCAGCAGAGATGAGGTCTTACCGTTCTACATGAGAAGGAAGGCCATCGAAGAATATCTTTCATCAAAAGGAAGAGAGGCACTTATTTTTGAGATTAACGACATATACGGACCTCCGGAACTTATGGACAGGGTCGATGTACTCGTCGTTTCCAGGGAAACTGAAGAGAACGGAAAGAAAGTCTCCGAATGGAGAGTAAACCGTTCGAAAGATCCGTTGAGAATTTCAGTTGTGGACCTTGTCAACAACCGTGACGGTAACAAACTCAACGCCACGGATATTCTGAAAGGACTATACTCAAGAAACGGTGAAAGCGATACTATCAAAATCGCTGTAGGATCTTTGAACAGAGTGAAAGTCGAAGCTGTCAGAGAAGTGATGGAATCCATCTACGGTTCTGTCAGAATATACCCCAAGGATGTGAAAAGCGGCGTACCCGATCAACCCTTCGGAGAGGAGACACACCGCGGAGCCAGGAACCGTGCGGTTTCCGCACTTGATGATTGCGATCTGTCAGTCGGCATAGAAGCGGGAGTTTTCGAAATATATGACGGACTGTTCGATGTACAGCATTGTGTCATCATCGACAGAGACGGAAGGATAACGTCAGGAATGGGTTCCGGATTTGAATATCCCAAAGAAATTGCGGAACTTGTCAGGAAAGGAAGTACCGTCGGGGATGCCGTCGACAGACTCTATGACAAAACATCCGTCGGCCATTCCGAAGGAGCCATAGGCCTTCTCAGCAAGGGCCTGATGGACAGAAAGACTCTGACCAAACAATCAGTTTTAGCCGCAATGATACCGAGGATGTGATTATGCTTTCCTTTGTTCCCGATGAGGATTCACCATACACCATAGATGAATGTAAGATCCGGGGACATGCAGATTTGGTGTTCATTCCGGAAAACGAGAACGATATCAAAGAAATACTTCTGAAAGCCAGAGACGAAGGAAAAACCGTCACAGTTAGTTCTATGAGAACAGGTATGTGCGGAGGCGGAGTGCCGAACGGAGGATACCTCATATCCTTGGAAAGGTTCAACAGATTCATCGGCATAGGAAAAGATGATGAAGGATACTATCTCAGACTCCAATCCTGCGTAACCATCGAAAACATCAACAATACACTTTCACTCAGAAGAACCGAAGGATTCATAGATATCACCGAGAACGCAGTAAACGATTTCAGGAACGACACCAAATCCTTCTTCTATCCTGTCGATCCAACAGAAAGGAACGGATCCGTCGGCGGGAACATAGCTACCAACGCTTCCGGCCCAAGAACATACAAATACGGTCCGACAAGAAACTGGATTAAATTCATCAGAGTCATACTTCCGACAGGCGAAACAGTCAATATTGAAAGAGGAAAATATCTCGCTTCCGGAAGGAAATTTGACACAGTCGTGGACGGAATTGAAATAAAAACCGAAATTCCCACATATGAATTCAACAAGACAGTGAAAAATGCTGCGGGAATCTATGTAGAGGACAACATGGATCTGATAGACCTGTTCATAGGATCAGAAGGACTTTTCGGTATAATCACCGAGGCTGAGATCCGTTTGACGGAATGGCACCCTCTGATCTCCAATATCATATTCATGCCCGGAGATGACAGCGCTCTTTCACTTATCAACGATTTGAGAAATGACACATACATCAACCCTGAATTCATAGAATATTTTGATACAGGTTCCATAGAACTGATCAGAAAATCCTACTCCAACGATCCGACCTTACTTAATCCGCCTGAAGGAAAACATTCTGCAGTGTTCATAGATCTTTCACTTACCGAGGACATCGAAGAAAGATATGATGCATTGTTCTCACTGATACGTAAGAACAACGGGAATCCGGACATCAGTTGGATCGGATATGAAGACGATGACAGGAAACGTATGTTTCAATTCAGACACTGCGTACCTAAATCCGTTTTCGATTATGTTGCCTCACTCAAAGAAAAAATGCCCCGTCTGAACAAGATGGGTACTGACATGTCAGTACCTCAGAACAGATTCGACGAGATGATGATTTATTACAAAGACGAACTTGAAAAATCCGGATTGGAGTATGTAATATTCGGACACTTGGGCAACTGCCACCCTCATGTAGAGATTATTCTGAAGGACGAAGATGATCTCGAAAAGGCACGTACTGTTTACAGGTTGTTCGCCAAGAAGGCGATAGAACTCGGAGGTTCACCTAGTGCCGAACACGGTATCGGTAAACTGAAGAGCGAATACATCGAAATCATGTACGGTACGAAAGGGGTGGAGGAGATGAAGAACCTGAAATTATACTTCGATCCGTTGAATATGCTGAACAGGGGGAACATAATTGGCTGAAATAAATGTAGTTGTCCTCGTTAAACAGGTTCCTGATCCTGCATCTATCAAATTATCCGAGGAAGGCACCCTTCTCAGAGACGGGGTTCCGTCCGTCATAGATCCGTTCGGCAAGATGGCTCTACGTTTGGCAATCTCCCTGAAAAAGAAACATGATGCACATATCACAGCAATCACCATGGGTCCGATGCAGGCATCAGATGTATTAAGGAAGTGTTTGGAGCACGGATGCGATAAGGCAGTCCTCCTTTCTGACAGGAAATTCGCAGGATCCGACACATGGGCCACTTCCTATACTTTATCGAAGTGTATTGAAAGAATCAATCCGGATCTAATTATATGCGGAATGCAGGCTACAGACGGCGATACTGCTCAGGTTCCTGCAGAACTGTCCGTTCTGTTGGATTACAATATGTATTCAAACGTCACCGATCTTTCCGACAATCTCAGAGTCACGCAGGCATACGAAAGAGAGATCAGAACTTCTCAGATGAAGACTCCTGCAGTCATCTCAGTATCAAGATACAACGGTGATGCTCCGGAACTGTCAAGCATGACGGATTTCTTAAGAGCCAGATCAATGGACATAGAAATTTTGGATGCAGAAGCTCTCGGACTCTCTTATGACAAGATCGGTCTCAGAGGATCGAAAACCAAGGTAGTCAAAACATTCACTCCTGAAATCAGGAAAATAGAAACTGTATATCATGACGGCTCCGACCCATCCAATGCCGTGAAAATACTGAAGGAGGAATTGAATGAGTGAGAATTCCTGCTCATCATGTCAATCATGCAGTGATGGTAACTGCGGTGACAGACTTCCGCCCGGAATGCTGTGCCAGTATAATCTGAATCAGGAAACATCCGACGGAATAATGGTCTTCATCGAACTTATTGAATCGGAAGGTGCGCTGCGTCTGCACCCTTCCGTTCCCGGGATCCTCACAAAAGCCAGAGAGATATCCGACGGAAGACTGTTCGGCATAATATTTGCAAAAGTAGACGGTAAAGACCTCTATGACGAAATCTTCTCCTACGGTGTTGACACACTCTATCACATGAGAAATCCGAAACACCACGGATACTCCCCGAGATCCTATTCCAGATCATTTTCGGAAGTCATCAAAAGAGTCGGACCCAGCGCAGTACTGCTTCCCGCCACACCGATCGGCAGAGAGCTGGCACCGTTGACTGCCGCACTCTTGGAGACAGGACTCACTGCAGACTGTACTGATCTGAAGATAGAAGGATGCAGACTGCACATGATTAGACCTGCACTCGGCGGAAACATAATCGCGTCGATCGTTTCCGATTCATACCCAAACATGGCTACTGTCAGACCCGGTGCTTTCTCCGATGTCAAAAAGGAAACGGGACGTAAAGGAACTGCAATATCACATCCGTACACAATTGACGAAGAAACGGAGAAATCAACATCCGATGACATACTGGATATAACCGAATCAAGAATCCTCATCTCAATCGGAAACGGAGTGAGAAAGCCCTCATCCGTGGATTATGCATTCAAAATCGCAGAATCCATCGGCGCCAACGTTTCATGTTCCAGAACGGTTGTCGATAAAGGGTGGTTGCCTCAGACACGCCAGGTCGGACAGTCAGGAAAAATGGTATCGCCTGACATATACATAGCATTCGGAATCTCCGGATCCGTACAGCACATGGCAGGTGTCAAGGCTAAGAAAATCATAACAGTAAACAAAGACAGGAATGCACCTATTGCTTCCTTATCCGATACTGTGATTGTCGGAGACTGTGACCAGATTCTCAGGAAATGGGCGGACTCACTTCAGAACTGACTTTACCTTGTCGTAGATTCCGGGAACATATGCGGAATTGTAAGGTGTATCCCATTGAGCAATAATCTCAGATTCTCTTCCTATGAAGAATGTCGTCCTGTCTTTCACACCAAACGATTCTGCGAAACTTCCGTCGTCAGACAGAAGTTTGATTCTGAGTCCTTCCCTGTCCATCAAATCCTTCAGATCCTCTGTAGGAACGGGCATGACTGCAAGTATCGGGATGTTCCTGATCATCAGCTTCTGATAGATACTGTCCAGTTCCTGGAGTTCCATGACAGAATCGTCTCCGAGGTCCGGAACGTAAGCAATAATCATTCTCATACCTTCAAGGAATGAGGAGATGAGAATCTCACCGTTCTCATCCTTCAGCCTGAACTGGGGAATCTTATCCATGGTACCTCAGAAGATTCCGGATGAGTATGACTCTGCATAATCGGTGATATCAATCTCGAACATGATTACGGGATGTGTGATCTCGAAATCTGTGATAACCTTAGGGGACAGTTCTCCGAAGCTTCCGATGGTCTTTCCGTCAGAGATGATTTCTGCACCCCTTCCTGGAATGAATGTCGGATATTCGGATTCCTTCAGTGAATATTCCATCCTCATCTCTCTGAGAACGGATTCCGCATAGGATTTGATTTCTGTGAATGAAGTCTTGGAATGCATAATCATTCCGCAGATATGTCTGCGTTTCTTTGTATCCACGACAACGTCTCCGATTTCGAAAATCTTCTGAGGAAGGTCACGGTGTTTGTTACGCCTCAGTATCCTGAGAAGACTGGGCATGAGATATGTACGGAGACATGTGTGATCCTCTGTGATGGGATTGAGTACACGTACGGGCTTCAATTCAGGAAGGCCTGAAAGTGTGAACTCCTCTTTCTCAGAACTGAGTGTGAGTGTTGTTACCTCCATGAATCCCAAACCGACCATGATGTCACGCAGGGATTCGGACAGACCTGTAATAGGCATCAGACCGCCTGTGGTCTGTGTAACTGTATGCGTTCCGTTTCCGAATTTCTCGAAACCGTATCCTGTGGCCACATCCTCAAAGATGTCTACCTCGTGCATGATATCCAATCTTGTTGAAGGTACCTCGACATAGACTGTGTCGCCTTCGTTGATGGAATCCAATCCCATACGCCTCAGACTGTTGACTACTTCCTCAGGAGGAAGCTGGATTCCCATGAACTTACAGCACTTCTCAGCTGAAATCTCCCAGCTGGTGGATGAAAGATCGGGTGAAATGAATTCCTCGTCCCCGTCGTGCATAATGACGGACCCGATAGAACCTCCGCGCTCTGCAAGAGATGTACAGAGGATGTCCAATGCTCCCTTGACATACTTCTCATCGTATCCTGTCACGTCGATGAAGAGGTTCTTTGTCTCGGTTGTGACTGTTGTAAGAGCACCGTTGATAATCGGAGGGAATGAAAGAACATCTCCGTTGGCATCGGTGATGATCGGATATTTGTCATATCCTTCGAGAAGGTGCCTGTATCCTACTCCCTTCTCATGTTTCTCAAGGATCTCGTCCAAATCCCACTCTTCGGTCTTTGTGAGAGGAACGAACTTTATGTCCTTCGGTTTGACCGCCTTGTATGTGAAAGGAGGCGTAACCTTGTCCAGATCGTGTACTCCGATTGCGAGTTTCGATCTCTTTCTGCCTATCGTTATATGGAGTTTTTCCTGTACTTCCATGAGTGATTTGAGGAAACCATCATCGATCTCTACGTCAAACACTGCTGCAGTCCTGAAAATAGGCCTTACATCCTTGACGCTGTCGTCGACAAAAACCTCAATGTCCGTTTCCTCGACCTCATATTCGGTCATTCCGGGCTCGATGTCGAGGAATGCACGCATACCTCTTGCAAGTCCCTCTACACTGTAAAGGTCTGGACGGTCAGGGAAGAATTCTACAGACATCTCATCCACATCCCCTTCGGTATCATGCATATCAGCACCAATCATGGGAATTTTTTCAAAAAGAAGCTTCTTGGGAACTTCCTCTCCGATGAGTGAACAAAGGTCGTTGTAGTTGAAATTGATGACAGGCATACATCCGCAAACGGACAATACCTATTAAAATCTTCTAATAAAGAAATGTGGAAAGGGTGAAAGTTCACCTTCCCAGTTCTTTGTGTGCCTTTCCCAGATGGCCTGCTGCCTGTGCACCCAATGTGGAAAGTTCACCTGCCAACACGGTGGCTGCAACCAATTCCGAAAGTTTGAGTGCGTTTCCTGCACCCTTACATCCGATGATGTTCAGTGCCTCAGACTGAGACGGAAGCTTCGTTCCTCCCCCGACGGTACCGACTTCCACGGACGGCATCCTTACAGAGATGTAGAGATCTCCGTCAACTTCTTCACAGACAGTCATCGTAGAACTTCCTTCAACAACCTGTGCAGGATCCTGACCTGTTGCAAGATAGATGGCTGCAATCATGTTCGCAGCATGTGCATTGAATCCGAGACTTCCTGCCATTGCACTTCCGATAAGATTCTTGCGTGTGTTGGTCTCAACGATGGACTTCACATCCGTGTGAAGTTTCTGCTCCACGATGTCCTTGGGAATCGTAGCTTCGGCAACGACGGTCTTACCGCGTCCCCTGATTGAATTGATTGCCGCAGGTTTCTTGTCAGTACACATGTTTCCGGATACAGATACTAACTCTGCACCTGTCTCTTTCTCGATAAGTCTGCATACAGCTTCCGTAGCGATGGTTGCCATGTTCATTCCCATTGCATCGCCTGTGTGATATGAGAACCTGAGATGGAGGCTGCGTCCGTTGGGGAATGTCTCAATCTCCATGAGTTTTCCGTGTGATGTGGTCTTTGATACTTCCTCATCAATCTCAACGGTGTGTGATGCAATCCAGGTGATTACCTCTGTAGTATGGTCGATACCTTTCACACGGAACACAGGAGCTCTGGTCATTGCATCCGAATATACTTTGGCCCTTACACCGCCTGCTGCGGTGAGAACGGACATACCTCTTGAGATGGATGCCACCAATGCACCTTCGGTGGTTGCCAAAGGTATCAGGAAGGGACCTGTTGCATAATCTCCTTTCATCAGAACAGGGCCTGCATATCCCAAAGGAATCTGGATGACTCCGATCATATTCTCGATGTTGGATTTTGCATCCTCCGGTTCGAACGGGTACACAGAAACGGCAGTGAGTTCCGCTCCGGTCAGCTCTTCAACTGCCTTACGTCTTTCATCAGCATCCGCACGGGTCATACCCCTGTTTTTCAAACCGTTCTGTACATCCATTGAGATAACCTGTCCCAGTATATCGGTGAGTGTATAATTAAATTCCTTCGAGGGCATTCACCAATTCAGGAATGCTTCTGAACAGACCGTCTCCCAAGGGTACGGAAAGCATGATATTATCGTCTCCGTTCTCCGAAACCCTCACGTCGGTTTTCAGACCGATACATAGTTTTCCCTTCGCATAGGCATAACCAAATTCAAAACATGCCCCTTCATCAGGAACCCTTCCGTCCAGGATTATAAGAAACACATCGGCTGCATCTATGTGTGAGATGTCATCCTGAAAAATCTCTTTCTTAGCCTGTCTGACTGCATCCTCACATTTCGCATGGATCAGGTTGTTAGTACCTTCCTGCGGAAGGAACACCTCATGTCCGTTCTTTCTCAGAATATCTGCCAAATATGCATTAAAATCAAGTTCCGCTTTACAAAACAACGGTGCCGCGAAATATATGGATGCCATGTACGTGAATATCTGTACGGATATATTTGACCATCCGAAATACGACAAATGTACGAATGTTGAAAAACAGTCATCAGTGACACTGAATTCAATCCGATGGACAGAGAATTATACTTGTATTTGGATTCAGCAGAACAATGGCAGATTTAGGATATGAAGCAAGGAAGAAGGCAGAGAATCAGAGATCCAGCGGAAACATTGACGGTGCGATTAAGACTCTCGAAGACTACCTTTTGACGGAACCCCGTGACAAACCTGCAAGGTTACTTCTGTCCAATATCCTGATCTACGACAAAAGGAACACTGATCTGGGTCTGATTCAGTTGGATGCAATTCTCGAAACGGATCCTGATTACGACGATGCCAGAAGGGCATTGGTCACTATTCTGAAAAGAAGTAAGAAGTTCAATGACGAAACCTCTGCTCACTTCGATATCCTCGTTAGGAAGTATCCGGATGATTCCGATTTGATACACAGCTACGGCATATTCTGCAGGGAACAGTTGTTGGATTTCACAAAGGCAGAGAGTGCGTTCAAAAAATGTGTAGAACTCAAACCTAACAATGAGACCTACAGGCTCAGTTACGCCAGCCTTCTGATCAACGACCTCAGGATGTATCTCGACGGGAAGGCACAGCTGGAATATGCTCTCGAACTTAACCCAAACAATCAGAAAACCATCAAGGCACTTCAGAGGCTCCAAAAGAGAAAATACCAGTCCAACAAGGGTCCGCGTAAAGGAATTACCTCCTTGCTGTCCAAATGAATTCACGTTAAAACTTCGATTTTAAATAGACATTCAGCGATTATACCGTGATCGAAATGACTGAATTCAAAGGTTCAAAAACAGAAGCAAACCTCCTCGCTGCATTCAGCGGAGAGAGTCAGGCAAGGAACAAGTACAACTACTACGCATCCCAGGCAAAGAAGGAAGGATACGAGCAGATTGCAGCCATTTTCGCAGAGACAGCCGACAACGAGAAAGAGCACGCAAAGCTCTGGTTCAAGGCACTCCACAACGGATCCGTTCCCGACACAATCACCAACCTCAAAGATGCAGCATCCGGTGAAAACTACGAGTGGACCGAGATGTACGCAGAGTTCGCAAAGGTCGCAAGGGAAGAGGGATTCGAAGAGATCGCAATCGCATTCGAAGGCGTAGGAGCAGTCGAGAAGGAGCACGAGGCAAGATACCTGGCACTTCTTAAGAACGTCGAAGAGGGACTTGTATTCAAGAGAGACAACGTAGTTGCATGGAAATGCCGTAACTGCGGACACATCCACGTCGGCGAGGCAGCTCCCGAACTCTGTCCCGTATGTAAGCACCCCCGTGCATACTTCGAGCTCAGGGCAACCAACTGGTAAACACTCATTCCCGCCTTCGGGCGGGCAATACTTTTATCCTCAATCGTATACGCCACATCATGGAAGAAATCGATTACACGACGATTCAGGCAAAAGTGGCATATTTGGACCCCAAAGAGGGACGCTGCAGACTCAACCACCTTCTCTGTGAAGACGGAGACTGCCGCAGGTGCAACTTCGTCGTCGACAGTTCACTTATGCTCGTCGCAGACTCCGTATGCCGTGACCTTGCACACATCAAACAGCTCATGGGTGCAGAGGAAGACTGTGGATGCGGATGTGACTGCGGCTGCGGTCACTAAACATATTAGAGGGGGATTCCCCCTCTCAGAATTCTTATCTGAACCTTACTGTCTCAAGGTTCAAAGGTGCTTTTGTCTCGATCCTGAACTTCTGGAAGATCGATGATGCAAGATCGGAACATTTCCTATCCTCACCGTGACCGATAATGATCTTGCTCGGTTTGGGTTCAAGTGTCGAGATGTATTTCATAAGCTGTTTCCTGTCAGAGTGTCCTGAGAATCCGTCTACGGTCTGAACGTTCATCCTGACCGGAAGTGTGAGGTCACCGTTCTTGTCGTGAAGTGTGACTTCTTCTTTTCCTCTCTGAATCTGTCTTCCTGTAGATCCCTCGGACTGATATCCGACGAACAGAAGCCAATTGTTGGAATCGTCTGCCCATTCCTTGAAATATTCCATAACAGGACCTCCTGTCATCATACCGCTTGTGGAAAGGACGATACATGGATCCGGGGAATGACAGATCTCTTCCCTCATTGCAGATGTCTCCACACGTTTAAAGATAGGTGAAAGGAAGGGATTCTCATTGTGCTGGAATATCTGTGTCTTAAGCTGACTGTTGAGATATTCGGGATATGCAGTGTGAATGGCTGTTGCCTCCCAGATCATTCCGTCAAGGTATACCGGAATCTGAGGAAGACGTCCGGTACGCATGAGTTCCTCAATAACCAACATGACCTCCTGTGACCTTCCGACGGAGAATACCGGAACCAAAACTTTTCCTCCGTTCTCAGTGGCCTGTTTGAGAATCTCATACATTTCCTGTGATGCGTCCTTACGGCTGGGCTGTATATCGTTGCGTCCTCCGTAAGTGGATTCCAAAACCATAGACTCCAATCTGATGTATTTGTTGTTGGCAGGGTTGAACAGCCATGTCTTCTCGAACTTGGTATCACCGGTGAATGCCACGTTGTGGAATCCGTTTCCGATGTTGAAGTGGGCGATGGATGATCCGAGGATGTGTCCTGCGTTATAAAGTGTAAGACGTACATCGGGAGAGATATCTGTTGTCTTCTCATATCCCAATGGAATAACGTGAAGAATCTCGTTCCTGATGTCCGATGCCTCGTAAGGAGCCTTTTTGGCCTCTGCATGAACCAGTTTGATATAATCCAACTGAAGCATTGCCATAAGGTCCCTTGTGGGAGGCGTACAATAAACTGGTCCGTCGTATCCGTATCTGAAAAGAACCGGAAGAAGACCGCAGTGATCCAAATGTGCGTGTGTGATGACCACAGCATCGATGTCCGTGATAGGCTTAATTTCGGGCATCTTGAAATACGGTGACTCATCCGATGAGGGATCGAGACCACAGTCGATCAGAATCTTACTCTCCTTTGTCTGGAGAAGCATTGCGGACCTTCCGACCTGTCTGAATCCTCCGAGCGCAGTCATCCTGGCGAACTGTTCTCCGTCCAAGGTTGGCCTGGCGATCCTCTTTGCAACCTTCTTGAGGATTGTTGCTCTTTCCTCACGGCTATACCTGAGGTATCCACGGACATCCGAGATTGTCTTGGAATGAATCGGAGGTGCACGGACGGGTTTGACATTCCATCCGCATTCCTTCTTCATGTCATTAAGGAGCTGTCCGCCCTTACCGACTATCTCACTGGGGTTGATGGCTTCTACAGTGACGACACCTGTATCATAATCAAAATGGAAATCGGTAACTTCTGCCTCTGCAGGAATCTTCTCCCTGAGCTTCTTCTCAACCTCATCCGAATCCTGAAGTGTGGAAGGATCCGGACGGATCTCGACCCTCTTCTTGAGGCCTGCTGCAAGCATCTTAATGATGTTTGTGTTCTCAGAGAATTTATCGAAGTCCTTTGTGTAAATGACTACGATCGGACCTTCGAACTCTATCGCTGATATATTGAGTTCGGAGGGAACAATCCTTCGTGTCTCTTCACGAATGTTATTGAAAAGCCTATCAGCATTCATGTGATCATCAACTTTTGACAAATTTGAAGAAAAAAAGGGTTTGTGAATTGAAAAGGATTAGAGGGGATATTTGAGTCCGAGCTCGGCGGTACGTGCTCTGATCTCCTCGTTGGGGATCTCCTGATATCCGTCCTTGTCTATCCAGGAAATGAGCATTCCGTCTCCTGATGCGGAATCCCTGCTCATAGCGGAATAAAGTGCTGTGATGGCGAGGTCGATTCCTTCCTGCTTGGACATGTCCTCCTTGTACCTTGATGCCATGGCACCGAGTGCAAAGACTGAACCTGATCCAACGGAGAGCACATTATCCTCGATGTAACCTCCGGCCCCGTCGATACTGTAGACGTGACCTCCGGTCCTGTCGTATCCTCCGACGATGAGTCCGAGGTAGAATCCCTGACGGATTACATTTGCGACCATTGTAGATGCTGCATGAACGCTCATGTTTGCACCCTTCCTCATCTTATAGAGGTCGACTTCGGTCTGAATGTACCTAACCATGAGCTGTGCATCTCCGACCATTCCAGCAATCGTCATTCCCAGATTGTCTCCGATCTGATATACCTTCTGCACATCCCTGTGTGCAATGATGTTGCTCATCGTTGCCCTCTGATCAGAGGCCATGATTACTCCGTCTTTGCATTTGATTCCGACGGTGGTCGTTCCTGTTTTAAGTGCATCCTCAGTCATGTTAGATTTCTCCAAGTGGATTCAAAACATTCAGTACTTTTTGTACCAAACAATCCCTATGATATTTTACTTCCATATATATGTTGTCACAATACCCCAGATGTATGGTCTGGTCAGACGGGAATGCTGACAGCCGTCACATTCTCCTTAAAGCATAACCGATCAACAAACCGACAGCGATTCCTGCCATCGCCCCGGTCAATCCCCTTGTCAGAAATACGTTCATGGAAAACACCGACTGTATGAGTATGTCTGCGATCAACAAAACAAAAACTACCGACGTGAAAATCACCAAACGTTTTCCTGTGATAATACTCTGAAGTTTCTCGGATATGTACAGACCTGCAATCAGCCCGAGCAGCGCAGCAAAGTCTCTGATACAGATGGGCATCTGTGAACCGTTGAGAATCAGTGACCTTCCGAACTCCTGATGGCAGAGAAGATCCCCGACGAAATACCCCAAGGCAGATACAGGGTTCATACCGACCCACAGATTCCAATAATCGATGATTCCCGGCGTACCGTTCAGTCCGCGGACCGAACCATAACCCTCCAGCAACGGAGACAGGATGAATATTGCTGCTACCGTCAGGAAAAATGCAATGAACATCTTTCTGAAACCGTTCGGAGTCATTACACAGTCATAGC
>SUSX01000026.1 GCA_015063195.1 Thermoplasmata archaeon
GTACAGCCCGCGTCCGTTCCAGGAAGGAATCGTATCTTTTATCTCAGATTCCGTGTCATCGGGCAGGTCCGCTGTACTTGAATCCGGCACCGGTACCGGAAAGACGATATGTGCTTTGGCAGGAACACTTCCGTTCGCCAAAAGCACAGAAAGGAAAGTAGTGTTTCTCACGCGTACCAAGTCGCAGCAGAAACAGGTGATTTCAGAACTCAGAGAGATATCCAAGAAATGGGATGTATTCGGAATCGCTGTGCAGGGCAGGTCCCTAAACACGTGTCCGATGATGTCTGAGAACAAGGAGTTCAGATCTGGAACTCCAGAAGAGATGTCAAAACTCTGTTCCCAACTGAAGAAGGACGGAGGGGCCAAATGTCCGTATTTCAGAAGACTCCTGGAAACAGATACGGATGAATTTATAATCACACTCAGAGAGAAGATGCCCGATCCTGAGACATTTCAGTCTATGTGCATTTCGGAAGGTATATGCCCTTATGAGATGGCAAAGATTGCGATGAAATATGCGGATGTTGTCACGGCACCTTATACATTTATTGTCATGCCCAATATCAGAAGACGTCTTCTGGATTGGTTGGATGTTGCAATCGAGGATCTTATTATCATCGTCGATGAAGCACATAACATGCCCGATTTCCTCCGTGATTCGTGTACTTATGAATATACCTTAAATGCATTGAATTCTGCAGAAAAAGAGGCAGGTACGGTATTTGATCCCGAAGTATCAGCGGGAGTATCCGTAACCGACGTGACGGGAATTATAAGGAACTGCTTCGCAGACGCTGAGATCGAATTCCTCAGAGGAGAGGACGGTACCATTCCGTACGGTTTCATCAGGGAGCAGATGATGGGCGACCTGTCAAAACCGTCAACTGCTTTGGACGGGATTTTCAAGAATCTGATCGAGCTCGGGGAAAGCATACGCGAAGAGAAGAAAATGAATCTGAAACTGCCCCGCTCATACATCGGCAGTTTAGGTTCATTCCTTCAGTTCTGGGATACATGTGAGGAGGGGTGTTACGTACGTCTAATTAACGGCGGTGAGAATCCGTCGTTCGAAGCGTACTGTATGGACCCTTACATGGCAGCTGAACCGTTCAGGGAATGTTTCGCATCTGTGCATATGTCAGGTACGTTAGAGCCTTTGGAACATTACACAGATGAATTGGGACTTGCCGAATGTGACATCTGTACATTCAGTTCTCCTTTCAATCCTGACAATCTGTTTACTCTGTATGCGGACGATGTTACTACACGTCATAAAGATATACAGATAGATCCGGACAATATTGAGCGTATTAAGGATTACATAATTGATATTGTGAACAACATGGGCAGGAATACTGCCGTATTCTTTCCATCCTATGAGATGATGGAACGTTTTGTATCAGCTGGAATTTTGGAACATATAGAATCTCCTGTTCTGATGGAAAGGAGGGATATGTCGCAGGGGGAGCTGATGGAAACAGTGGATGTCTTCAAAAAGTCGACATCAGCAGTACTTTTTGCAGTCACCGGAGGCAGAGTCAGTGAGGGGATAGACTTCCCGAGCAAGGATCTGGAAGTGGCCGTTATAGTGGGATTGCCATATCCAAGACCCTCGTTCAAGAAAGAGGCTCTGATCAGATATTCAGATCTTCGTTTCGGTAACGGGTGGGATCATGTTATCCGCAGTCCAATGATCAGGAAAATGAGGCAGGCCCGCGGAAGACTGATACGGTCTGAAGACGATATCGGTGTTGCAATCATATTGGATTCAAGGATTACTCAGATCTACGGATTCGGTGCTGTAAGATCGGATAACTTAGTGAAGGATGCCGAAGACTTCTTCGACGGACTTCTGATACCTTCAGAGGTCTTCGTCAGAAGGAGCGAATCCTTTTGAGAATCTCCTCACTACATACCACAACATTATGACCATCAGGATGTTTCTTATCAGAATCACAAGGATTCCCAGAATGCTGAGTTCTTCCCCTGCACCCCTGAATGCATAATTTACGATGAGGTCCAACTGAGTAAGAGCTATCGAACCTCCGAACAGAATGAGATTGCGTTTATCGATTTTTTCAGAAAATACGATAAATCCGAGGGCTACGAAAGGTATAATCCATAACAGATACTGCGAGGAAAGAACCTTGTTCACGATCATGAAAATCATAACCACAAGTGTAGATGCAATCAGTATTCCTTTGAATCCGTCATCAGAGTTTTTCATGCATTTGCGAAGATATACGATATATGTTGCAAGGAGGGCAACAATCATCAAAGGCATCATGATGCCTGCAACTGCATCGGGCAGTACACCTGCAATGTTGTCCGAACCGAATGAGAAGTTGTATGTGATGTCTGCAAGTCCGAACACAGAAAGGAACATTATTGCAGATGCAGGGAGAGATTCTATCTGCAGTCCTCTGTCCATATGATATGTCAGGAATGACAATGCGGTTTCGACATCGGTGATAAAGAACGGAAGTAACGATCCTATTCCGATCACAAGGCATATGGCTACGCCCTTCATTGCTTCTGAATTCTTCTTTTTGCTGAGGAGATAGAACAACAGTATCGGTGCCAACAATGCAGGATAAAGTTTTGTGACAGTTCCCAACGCAAGCATTGCCCAGGCACCTGCGTACTTTTCTTTGGATATGAAGTAGAGTGCACCGAGGGCCATGACCATAGGGAACACATCATATCTGTCTACTGCGAAATCGAACAGCGCTATGGTGAAGATGATGTACCAATTGACGCACTTCACAGGATTCTCAGTGTACCTTTCGGCAATCCCGTAGATGAAGTACAGTCCTGCCAGAAGGAACAGGTATGCCATGGAGCCGAAGGCAATCTGGTAACTGAAGGGTGACCAGGAGAACAGTCTGGGAATCAGGATGAGCAACATCGCAAAAGGCGGGTATTCCGCAGCGAAATCACTGTAGGGCATCTGTCCGTTGATCATAAGGTCTGCATATCTGTAGTACAGTGTGCCGACTTCACTTGCTATTCCGGTCAGGCTGAATGCTGTATAGATTATTACGGCGGCAATTGCATAGATCAGTGTGAATTTCTTCATGCTTCGGACAAGACCGTCCGGAAGGTTTGAGAAGAATTCATGCGCCATACGTCTCACTTCTTGAAAGATATGGATGTGTTGAATACTATGTACTTGCTGAGAATGTAGTTGAGAATAATCTCAACTCCAGAGACTATTCCTCTGGCGAAGAGTCCTTCAACACCGAAGAAAGTGAATCCCAATCCGATGGCTACAAGTGCAGGGAACAGAAGGACAGCAACGATTCCCGTAAGAATCCTGGAACCGAAGAAACTCACAAGTTCCTTGCTTATGGTAAGTATGGTGACTTCTTTGCTTCTGAAGACATAGAACTTATTCACCACAAAAGCGAAGATGACAGCAGTAAGCCAGGAAAGTGCATTACTGATATTGATGTCTATACCGACCAAAGTGAACAGTGCATAGCTGCCCCAGCTGACCAGGACTGTGAATATGCCGAAGAAAATGTACCTTGAACCCTCGTCGTGTTTCTTCACGAACTGTTCGACCTTATCTATCATCACACGCCCATAACCTTCGTAGGATTTAAGGACTCTGACAAATCCATTTCCAGTACATCGGAAACATTATAGGTCTTGGTTATGATTATCACACAGAGGCACATCTATGGATATAATGGAGATCGTGACATCGATCCTGATTTGTATATGGGTATTCATCCCTGCGATGGTACCTAACTCCACCGCTGTCATCTGCGGAGGGGGCACACCGGTCGATTTCGGAAAGACACTGAAAGGTAAGAGAATACTTGGCGACGGAAAGACATGGCGCGGACTCATAGGAGGTACGCTTTCAGGAGTAATCCTCGGATTGTTGATGATCGGGCTTTCCTCATTATTCGGAAGTACCGATTACTGGGGATTCGGACCGTTCTGGGATAACGTAGGAATATTGTTCTGTCTTTCGTTCGGTGCACTTTTCGGTGATATGCTCGGTTCTTTCATTAAGAGAAGGCTTGACATCGGCAGGGGAAAGAAGGCACCTCTTCTGGATCAGTACGACTTCGTATTTGGATCATTCTTAATCACGACAATATTCTATCCAAACTGGGTATATTCAACGTTCATCGCAGGAACCAACTGGATCGGACTCATAGTTATGCTTGTACTCGTCTGGTTCATCCACCGTTCGGTCAGCATATTGGGATACAAGATGGGCCTTAAGAACGAACCATGGTGATTTAATGTCAAAAATGTCACAGGCGCTGGTGGACTGCGGTGCACTCCAGTTCGGAGACTTCACATTAGCTTCCGGAGCTAAGAGCTCATATTATATCGATATCAAGAGAGCCAGTACTGATCCTAAGGTACTCAAACTTATCGCACAGCTTATGGCTGAGAACCTTGCTGAATCGGGACTTAAGGTTGACCGTATTGCAGGTGTCGTCCTCGGATCCGTACCTCTTGCGGCAGCCCTTTCTCTTGAGACCGGAATCCCTTACATCATGATAAGGAAAGAGAAGAAGGATCACGGAACCGGAAAGCTGATCGAAGGCATACTCAACGAAGGGGACAACGTTCTTGTCGTTGAGGATGTGATTACATCCGCCGGTTCATCCATAACGGCAATCGGTACGCTCAGAGAAGCCGGTGCCAAAGTCGAGAATGTCTATTCCGTAATCGACAGGGAAGCAGGCGGAGCAGACAATCTCAAAGAAATCGGAATACAGCTCACTCCTCTCGTAAGAGCATCGGAACTCCTTTGAACTCATATGCAGCCCGAACCAGATTGCAGACTCTGCGGCCTATGCGAAGGCAGAACTAACATAGTCCTTCCTGACGGTAACTTACAGTCACACGTTGTGTTCGTCGGTGAGGCGCCCGGTGAGAATGAGGATCTTCAGGCCAGGCCGTTCATAGGGAAATCCGGCAAGATGTTGGAAGGTATGATGAACGATGCCGGATTCCAACGTTCTGATGTAATGATAACCAACACTGTCAAGTGCAGACCGCCGAAGAACCGTGATCCTACTGAAGAGGAGATGGCTGCATGCAGGCCTTTTTTGGAATCGGAACTGTCAGGAAGGTCATTGGTTGTGGGTTTGGGAAAATCCGCCTGCCGTGACCTCATGGGTTACGAAGGAAAGATGCGTGATGTCGTCAATAAAATTGTACGTATACGCATCGGTGAAACGGAAGTGGATTTCCTACCCACTTATCACCCTGCAGCATGCATTTACAACAAAGAGGCCAGAACAATGCTCAGAGAAGCCATGGACATAGTCAGAGGGAAGCTTTGATGAAAGGATTCGCTATCGATATGGACGGTACTGTATATCACGGTGAAAGACCGATCCCGGGAGCAGTGGAGTTCATCAGATCTCTGAGGGAAAAAGGGATACCGTTCAGATTTCTGACAAATAATTCGTCTCACGGCAGGGATTTTTATGTGGAACGTCTCAACAGAATGGGTTTCGATGTAACCCGTAATGAGATTCTGTCGTCTACCGTGGCGACTGCCAGATACATAGTGAAAAATTATCCAGGCAAGTCTGTGTACCCTGTTGGTGTCCCGGATTTTGAGAAGGAAATCCAGGAATATGGAATAATAATCGACAGATCGGATCCGGACATAGTCCTTCTTGCATTCGACACGTCAATCGATTACGGCAAGATTAACGATGCCTATCATTTCCTCAAAGACGGTAAACTATTCATTGCTACACATCCCGACGACCTGTGTCCGACAGAGAGAGGATATGACATAGACATCGGACCGTTCATCAGAATGTTCGAACAGATGACATCATCCAAGGCAATAATCATCGGTAAGCCTAACAGGCTGATGTTGGAGATGGCTGCTTTGGAGATGGGCATAGAATCCGATGATGTGATAATGGTCGGAGACCGCATTTATACCGACATAAGGATGGCAAGCGACAACGGTACAATGTCGATCATGGTACTTACCGGAGAGGCTACTGAAGATGATATAGAATTGTCAGGAATCAGGCCTACTTTTGTATGCAATTCCGTAGCAGAAATCATGTCTCTGGGTATAGAGTTCCAGCAGTGATGTTTTCTCACTTGTCATCGCACGCATATTTTTATAATATATAGAGTGATATCCTACCGCTCTACTAGAGCAAAGGGATGCACAATTCAGGTTGACCTAGTTGACCTGCTTCGTCCCCCAGCGGGGATTTACAATGTATTTGAAAGAGATAGAGTTGGAGAACTTCAAATCTTTCGGAGGAAAGCTTACAATTCCTCTCATGGAAGGTTACCTTGCAGTTACCGGTCCTAACGGTTCCGGAAAGTCGAACATAGCAGATGCGATACTTTTCGTCTTAGGGCCGAAAAGTTCGAAAGCCATCAGGGCAGGAAAACTCACCGATTTGATTTTTGATGGCGGTAAAAGTAAGAACAGGGCTAATTACACCAAAGTTTCCCTGATTTTCGACAACTCAGACGGAATACTTCCATGGAACGATACAACCGTAAAACTCACGCGTCACATCAAACTCTCATCCAACGGAGAGGATTACAGTTCCCATTTCTTCATCAACGATCAGAAGTCCACCATGACTGAGTTTGACAGTCTGCTCTCCAGAGCAAGGATCAGCGCAGACGGATACAACATGGTTCAGCAGGGAGACGTTACCAGAATTGTGCAGATGGGTGCAGTTGAGAGAAGGCGCATTCTTGACAGCATATCCGGAATTGCAAGTTACGATGCGGACATATCGAAAGCCGAAGCGGAGAAGGCTGAGGCTGAAGCAAATCTCGACCGTATCGGAATTATAGTAAATGAGCTGGAGAAACAGCTCGAGAAACTCAAAGAGGACATGGATTCCGCAAAGCAGTATCTTCAGCTTCAGGAGAAGCTGGAGATTGCCAAGGTTCAGCAGGTACACAGGAGCCTAGAGACTCAGAAGAGTAAGATGGATTACACCAATGAAGCCATCCGTACGAATGAGACCGAGATAAATGAACTCAGAGAGAGGAGAGAGACAGTCAAGACACTCATAGACGAACTTATCCTCGAGATAAGCAGGGTAGAGGCAGATATCGACAGCAAACTCGGTCCAGAATATAAAGAGCTCAAGAGTCGCATAATGCAGATTAAGGTCGACATCGCAAATGCTTCGGACCGTATCGAGAACAATGAACTCAACATATCTGAATTGGAAGAGGATATAGCACTTCTCAAGGAAGAACTGATTGAGAACGATGTTGAAATCGGAGAGATGCAGAGTTCACTCAGCGACCTGAACATTCAGATGGACAGGAAGAAAGAACTCATCGATGAAGCTGAAGCCACCGTCAGGCAGATCAACGATGAACTCAGCAGTAAGGGCGGAGAGCACAGGGAACTTCAGGAGAAACTGGAGAAGCTCGAAGTCCAGATTGAATCAAAGATTGATGAGGAGACAACACTTCTTGTCAATAAATCATCATTTGAGACCAAGAAGGAATCTCTTTCCGCGGATCTTGCAACTGTGGAAGAGACAATCAACAATGCAACATTCGAAATCAAGGACGCCGAGTGGAGTCTCTCACAGATAAAGAAGGACGAATCCGAGACAGGCGTTCAGGCAATCACACAGAAAATCCTTGATACCAAGCGCAAAGAAGCCGATTTGGAGAAACAGGAATCGGAACTTGCAGAGGCTATCCGCAGGCTCAGTAATGAATACAATCAGTTGGCCGCAGAGAAGAAAGTTTCCGACAGGGCATCGGGAAGCGAAGCGGTCAGGAAAGTCCTTGAACTCAGGGACAAAGGTATGCTCAAAGGTGTCCACGGAACAATCGCTCAGCTTGGATTCGTAGAGAAGGAGTATGAGGTCGCATTGGCCACAGCTGCGGGAGGAAAGATGCAGGCTGTCGTCGTAGACAACGACCAGGTCGCGGCAGAGGCAATCGAACTCCTGAAGAAGGAAGGTTCCGGACGTGCAACGTTCCTTCCGTTGAATAAGATGGTCGACGGAAAGCCCCGTGCAAAGGCAATTATGATGCTCAAGGAGACGGAAGGATATGCTATCGATCTCATCGATTTCGATCCCAAATACCGCGCCGCATTCTGGTATGTCTTTGCCGACACCCTTGTATCAAAGAACCTCACCGATGCACGCCGTATCATGGGAGGAATCAGGATTGTTACCAAGGCAGGAGAACTCATTGAAGCATCCGGAGCTATGGTTGGAGGTTCACAGGGCCCATCTACCGCTAAATTCGGTTCAGCATCCCAGGGAAGACTGGACACAGTCGCAGCCGAGCTCAGGGCAGCAAACGGATCCATGGATGTGCTCAGAACATCACTCAGAGAACTCCGTGATGAGATACGCAAATTGGACAACGAGATGAGGACAGCCAACTCATCCACCGTCGAGGCACAGGGTAAGATCGGAAAGCTTGAGGCACAGCTCAGTGAACTCCGCAACAACAAGAAACTTGCAGAGGAAAGACAGGCACAGATCAAGGAAGAGCTCAGGTCCGTTGAAGACTCTTTGCTTAAGGCAACAGCAAATGCTGACAAGTGTTCAGGAGAACTTCAGCTCATGAAGGCTGAAAGATCGGACATCAAGACACGTATTTCCGAGATTGCACCTGTCGAGATTCAGGAGAAACTCAACAGTGCAAGAGAGGCAGCATACAACCTTTCACAGGAACTCACCAAACTCACCCAGGATGCAGCTGCCCTCAGTGCAGAGCTTTCAGGTGCGGAGGCTCACAAGGAATCTGTCACTAAGGACATCTCAACCAAAGAGAACAAATGCGAAGTCTACAGGCAGGAGATTGAGAAGAGGAAGGAGTTCATCGAACAGAAGAACATCGAACTCAATGCCAACACCAAGATCGAAGCCGAAATGGAATCCGGAATTGCAGACCTCCGTGACAAGAAGGAAGAACTCACACGTAACAAGTATGAGCATGACAACGAGAAATCCAACCTCTCTGAGAAGATTGAGACAAAGGAAGGATTTTCATCTCAGCTCAAGGCAAATATCATCGAGATTACAGGTGTCATCCAGCAGTTGGAAGAGGAAATCGCACAGATCGGAAAGGAGGTCGTACTTCCGTTACCATCCGAAGACGAGCTCAGACGTATCATCAGGTCATGTGAGAACGGAATTGCAAGTCTCGGTACGGTCAATCTCCGTGCGATAGAGGATTACGATGAGAAAAAGATCAGGTATGATGCACTCACAGAGGACACTGCAAAGCTGAATGCTCAGATTAAGGATCTTACAGAACTTACAATATCCCTCAACGCAGAGAAGAAGGGACTGTTCATGAAGACCTACGAAGGAATCGATGTAAACTTCAGGTCAATCTACGCAGAACTCTCCGGAGGAGGAGAGGCTTACATGAAGCTGGAGAATGAGGAGGATCCGTTCAGCGGAGGTTTGATGATCAATGCCAAACCCAAGAACGGAAAACTTCTGAGATTGGAAGCACTCTCCGGAGGAGAGAAATCACTCACAGCATTGGCATTCATCTTCGCGATTCAGGAATTCCAGCCGTCACCGTTCTATGTGTTGGACGAGGTTGATATGTTCCTGGATTCAGTGAATGCGGAGATGGTGGCCAAGCGTGTCAAGGAAAGTTCATCTAAGGCACAGTTCATACAGGTATCATTGAGGAAGGTTACATTGGCACTCGCAGAGCATCTCATCGGTGTCACGAGGCAGCCTTCCGGAGTAAGTAAGGTCATTATGCAGCCTGACTTCTCCGAGGTTTCCAAATATGAGGAAGAAATAAAGGTAAACGAGCCAGATAACGGCTCCAATTAAGAGGGGATTGCATGGATGGGGAAAACACAATGAGGAACGAGGCGCTTGAACAGCATCTTCTTTTCCACAAGGCATTGATTGACGATGATACAGGTACCGAAAGGATCGACAAGTACATGGATATCCTTTCCGGAGATACGGAAGGGGAGCGTATGCTCGACCCCATGGACGAATCCATAAGGTCCGTTTTCAGCCTGGTACTTGAGCACGATCTCGACCCATGGAAAATCGATATCAGGGAATTCGTCAAACTCTACAGTGATAAGGTCAAGAACAGTATGTTCGACATGATCGTTGCCGGTAAGTTGGTCCACATGGCATGGAAGATTCTCAGGCTTCAGTCAGAGGCAACTGTCGCCAATTCGGAGGAACCTCAGGAAGAGGTCTTCGAGGATTTCGGAGATTACGACTTCTATGTAGAAGAGGATCCTTTGTTCATTCCCCAGGTCACACTCAAGGAAGCACAGTACCGTTCCCCTGTCAGGCCAGTTTCAGTCATGGAGCTTCTCGAAGCATTCGAGGAAGCACGTGAAGAGATGGAGATCTCTGCCGAGAGAGAGCGTATCAGACTTGAACTCAAAGCCAAGGAGCCTAGAAAATTCGATAATAAAGCCCATGATGAAGACGATGAGAAGGACATCGAGCTTGTATGGGAAAGGATCCAGAAGCTCGGAACCGGCACAATCTCCCTTACGGACATGTATTCTGCGGATGTAAACGAGAATATAACGACATTTGTTTCCATCCTTCACCTCGTAAGGGACGGAAAGGTCGCAATTTGGCAGGATGAACTCCCCAGAGGAGAGATATTCATCGAGATGAAGCTCGATTGGATGACCGGCACCGTAGAGGACGTCGATGCTGTTGAAGCAGTTCAGAAGCAAGAGGCGGTGATGTAAGGTGAATTCCAAAGGTGCCGTCGAGGCAGCACTTTTCTCAGCATCCAAGGGACTTAAGGTCAGTGAATTGGCCGAGATGATTAACGTATCCGAGGACAGGATAAGGACATCACTGGAAGTACTCGCTATGGAGTACGAGAGGCGTAATTCAGCAATCAAGATCTCAGCCGTGGGCAACGAGTATGTCATGCGCCTCAGGGACGAATATGCACCCTTCAGTGAGACACTCACCAGTGCAGAACTCACCAAGGGTATGATGAAGACACTTGTTACAATCGCATACAATCAGCCCGTTCTTCAGTCTGAACTGAACAGGAATATCGGTGCAAGGGTCTATGATGATGTTCCTGCCCTCATAGAGAAAGGTCTCATATCAGGTAAGAAGGTAGGGCAGACGTTGGAACTCACAACTACCAGGAGATTCATCGAATACTTCGGAATAGAAGGTTCATCAAAGGCTGCCATCCGTCAGTGGATAGATGAGATGAACTCCAACTGAGTTACGTCATATATCGACAGGTATCGAAATCGGGAGTCACATACAAAAGCTTATAATGGCTATTTGAATTGCTGGATTGATTAATATGGTCATGCCCTTATCATTGTTGGAAAAGTCTATCGACAAGCGTCTTTCTCTTCTTCTCAAGGACGGAAGAGTTTTGGAAGGAAAATTGTCAGGATATGATGAGTACATGAACATGGTCTTGGATGAGACCGTAGAGTGTACGATCACGAACGACGAGAGGCGTCTCGGAAACGTTGTCCTCCGTGGAAACAACGTAGTCAGCATCGCCATCCTCTGAACGGGCGTCCAATACAGCCTTACACGGGCTACGGCCCGTTAAGGACTCATAATCTGATTAGAGAATTTCTTCTATTGTCATGTTCAGATGCAGTAGTGTTGCATCGGACCTTTGAACAGATGCATCGTCTGGGTAGCCCATTTTTTATAGGTGGATGGGAATCTGTCAGTCGAAAGAACACGAGGTATGTTTCCGCAGAAACGAAAAACGGGGTATGCCGTAAGTTCTTTGAACAATACAAAGTACAATTGCACAATCGCTGTGTTAATGGATTTTCAGATATGGCATCATAAGGGGGCTTTTTGACGGCAAGGATGTTTGGAACTAATGGTGTAAGGGGCATCATAAACAATGATATGACCTGTGATTTGGCACTTCAGATGGGAAAGGCAATAGGTACCTTCTTCAAAGGTGATGTTGCGGTAGCTTCCGACACAAGGGTTTCCGCACCCATGCTTAGGTCTGCACTCTATTCAGGTCTGATGGCTGTAGGATGCAACATCATAGATCTGGGTGTCATACCCACTCCTGCGATTCAGTATTACGTGAAGACGCACGCATCTGTTGCCGGAGGAGTGATGATCACTGCTTCACACAACCCTCCTGAGTTCAACGGAATCAAATGTATCGATTTCGACGGAACAGAGATGCCCCGTGAAAAAGAGGAAGTTATAGAAGACTTCTATTCCAAAAGTATAGAATGCAAGGAATGGAACGAACTCGGCCGTATCAGTAAGTATTCCAATGCAGGATCGGATTATGTAGATGCCGTCCTCGCAAAAGTCGATGTGGATGCAATTAAGGCTGCAAAACTTACTGCAGTTGTGGATTGTGCCAACGGAGCAGCATGTTCCACGGCACCGTTGCTTATGGAAAAATTGGGAATCCGTGCCATCACACTGAATGCTAACGAACAGGGCGACTTCCCCGGACATCCCAGTGAACCCACTGAGGAGAATCTGAAGGATCTTTCCTGTCTGGTAAAAAGTGCAGGAGCAGACTTCGGTGTGGCACATGACGGAGATGCAGACCGTGCAGTGTTCGTTACCAATACAGGTGCTTACGTTCCCGGAGAGAAGAGTCTCTCACTTATCGCCAAGACCGTAATATCTTCATTGGGAGGGGGAAAGGTAGTCACTCCCGTAAGTTCATCATCCATGGTGGAAGAGGTTGTTAAGTCAGTAGGGGGATCGTTAATCTACACCGCTGTCGGATCGCCCATCGTGGCAAGGCGCATGATTCAGGAGAACTCACCTTTCGGCGGAGAGGAAAACGGCGGATTGATCTTTGCAGACCATCAGTACTGCAGGGACGGTGCAATGACCATTGCAAAGATGGCAGAATGCATAGTAAGGTTCGGACCGTTACAGGATCAGATCGATCAGCTTCCAGTATATTATGTGGAGAAGAGAAAAGTGACCTGTCCTAACAACAGGAAGGATGATTTGATTAACAACATTGTCGAGAAATATGCCGAAGGTAATAGGATTGACAGAACAGACGGTCTGAAGATCCTCTTCGATGACGGCGGATGGGTACTTCTCAGACCTTCAGGAACGGAACCCATTTTTAGAATCTACTCAGAATCTAAGGACAAGGAACTATCCGCATCTAGAGGGATAGAATTTGAACAGGAAGTCCTGTCATTCTTAGAAGGGATAGGAAAAGCCTGATTTTACATAAGGGTCTTGGCACGCACAGCCATGACCTCTTTTATCAATCTTGCAGCGAGAACAGGCGTAGCTCCTGTGGGGTCTGCAGGCGGGCAGACTTCACATACATCGAATCCGACAAGTCTGTCTCCAATCATGTTGATTGCTTTCTTGACATCGTAAGGGTGAAGGCCGAAAGGTTCAGGA
>SUSX01000027.1 GCA_015063195.1 Thermoplasmata archaeon
TAGCTATCGCTACCCTTCATTTTCTGCAAAAAATCAATGAAAAATCCCCTATCGGATCGAAAAATCAATCAAGAATTACAGGGGGTGTCGAAGATACGTTTAAGAGAATTCAATACTGTTTTCCCAACAGGTTTGGATATGAATTTGCATTCCGCAACATATGCCGTTCTGTTCTTTTTATCAAGAGCAATGAGGTCTATTTCTCCAGATCCCCAGTATTTCCCGTAGATTGCGTAGATGTTGTTAGAAAGTAAGTATCTGCGCAATTCTTCTCTGCACACATCTTCAAACACAAACGATACATGTGCATCTATGAAATGATCGTTCAGGTCCTGTATTGCCGCATCATTTTCTCTTCTGGAAATTAGGTTTCTGTATGGATAGACAAAACGAAACCATGATGCTAGAAAATAATCAGATATTATGTATTGTCCTTTCCTGCTTTTTTCAGGATTTTTCTCCAATATGGGCAGAATTCTTGAAACCATCCCTGTATCTATCAGCCTCCTGATGTATGGAAGAATTTCACTGGAGGAGGCCTGGACAGCACCAGATATTTTTTCCATGGTTCTGTTGCCTCGAGATATAGTTTTCAGATATGTGTTATAACCTGAGAGGTTGCTGAATTCCGATCCAAGCAGATATTCTCCCTCATTAAGAAGTGGTGCGCCCGGTTTCATTGTCAGAGATATGAATCCATCGATTGGATTTTTATCACCCAGTAAGGACATATAATGTGGAACGCCTCCTGTAATTGCATAACTCTCAACTGCCTGTCTGTAGTTTTTGCCTTTGAGTGTCTGTCTGAATGTAAGCGGGAGAATCATCAGGTCACAGGTGTTTCTGCCATATAGTGGACTTTTGTAATCTCCTGTCAGGCCGTTCATAGATACAAGAGACGAACCGCACAATATCAGCATAACATCCATTTTGGACAGATGTTGATCCCAAAGCGATTGTATTTCCTTAAGTAGATTCTTGTCAGAAGATGCCGCATATGGAAATTCATCAATAGCAATGATTTTTTTTCCCTCAGTATGTGTTGCATAGTATCTCAATGCATCTGACCAACAGTTGAAAATTAGAGGCACATCTGAGATTTTGGATATCTCATCGGATAATGAAGAGAGGATTGATGATGAGGTTTCACGATTCACCTCAAAATACAGATGTGTTTTATCTTTGAGAAATTCTTCAATCAATCTGCTTTTACCCACTCTTCTTCTGCCTTTTAGGATTACAAAAGAGTGATCCAATGCATATTGCTCTTCCAGCAAATTGAGTTCTTCCTCTCTTCCGATAAACTCCATACTGTAGTATCAATTTGGCATTATATAAATCCTATTTAATTGAAAATTTTTTAAGTTAATTTTTTTTCTATTAATTCGGAATGAGGATTCAGCCCAAGCTGAAGAACAGAATAATGGAAGATAAAGGAGTGTCGGAGGTTCCGACACTAGATTCATCCCTTTTTGATAAAGTTCGCAAGGGTCATCTTGGTGTTGCTTCCGCCTTTTCCGATGGAACCTCCGCCGTGAACGACCTCTGTGAGTGTGATGTTAAGTGCTTTCTCAATCTTTTTGAGAAGTTTATCGTCCGGAAGTAATGATTCGGATTCGACTTTTGCAAGTGTTCCCTTCTTTTCAAAGATTGATGCGGCGAACTGTTCCAAATCCATTCCTGCTGCGATACGTGCCTCTTTGATTGCATCTCCGTATCCGTCTATGATCTGGATGCTGTCTTTTCCTGCATAGACGTCTCTGGTCTGCATACGTTTGTTACGCTTCTCAAGTCTCTGTTCGATGACCTGGGCACTTGGTGCGGCACCTTGGTTCCTCGAGCTTCCTCTGTTCTCATCTCCGAACTTTGAGCAGTTCTGACAGACGTTGAGTTTGGTTCCTTCGATGAACACGGGCCTTGTAAGGGGCACCTCTTTGCCGCACATTTCACAAATCATATGTCAGTCCTATCACGATCGTAGGATTAATAGCTTATCGTCCAGAAATCCAGATTGTTGTTACGTTTTTCATTGGCAGTAAACTCATATTTTCAAATCTGGCACATGATTTTGATCAGTTTTTAGTCTATGGGCAGGTCAAACATCGGTTTTTAGAGTTCTGGGGAAGAAATAAAAAAGGATGGGTACATTGGGGTTACCAAGTGATAACATGGAAAACCCTAACGAAACGGAATTGGTGTCCGAACTGAAGGAGAAGATTCAGTCTCTGGAAGAGAGGAATGTCAGGCTGATGGAGGATCTTCAGACAGCCGAAAGTGACAAAAGGTATTCCGAAGGGGAACTGTACAGGGTTCAGAAAGATCTCACCCGTCTCAGGAACGAGATGGAGAGAATCAAAGCTCCTCCGCTCATTGTTGCGACATTACGTGATGTTCTTCCCGAGAACCGTGTAATCGTCAAGAGTACTACAGGTCCGGATTTTGTCGTTTCGGTTTCCGAGTTCTGTCCCATGGAGGATTTAATCCCAGGCGCTAGGGTATCACTTAATAAACAGACACTTGCAGTAATGTCCGTACTTCCATCACCATTGGATCCAGTTGTCACAGGTGCGGAGATTTCGGATAAGCCCGATGTAACATACGACGACATCGGAGGATTGAAGGCACAGATGCTTGAACTTCGTGAAGCGGTCGAAGATCCGCTCATGAGACCCGAACTTTACGCAAAGGTAGGTATCGAGCCACCTAAGGGCGTACTTCTCGTCGGCCCCCCAGGTACCGGAAAGACTCTCATGGCAAAAGCTGTCGCCAATGCAACCAATGCAACATTCATCAGAATGGTCGGTTCCGAATTGGTTCAGAAGTACATCGGAGAAGGTGCAAGGCTCGTACGTGAACTCTTTGAGCTTGCGAAGGAGAAGGCTCCGAGTATCATCTTCATCGATGAGTTGGATTCCGTCGGTGCCAAGAGATTGGATGTAACGACATCCGGTGACCGTGAGGTCCAGAGGACACTCATGCAGCTTCTTTCTGAATTGGATGGATTCACACCAATGAGTGACATCAAGATTATCGGAGCAACCAACCGTCCCGATATCCTCGATGATGCATTGCTGAGGCCCGGAAGGTTTGACCGTATCATCGATGTAGGCCTTCCAGATGTCGAGGCCCGTGCAGAGATCTTCAGGATTCACATCTCCCACATGAATGTGGAGGAAGGAATCGAGGCAAAAGGTCTCGCAGAGCTTACAGAGGGTGCTTCAGGTGCTGAAATCAAATCCATCTGTACCGAAGCAGGTATGCTAACAATCAGAGACGGAAGGGACTGTGTATCCAAAGATGACTTCCTCAAAGCTAAGACTAAGGTTTTGGAAACAGGAAGGAACAAGGTAAAACAGGTTCCGACCTATATGTTCGGCTGAATTCAGTCGATATCCGGGTCTTCTCCGCCGAAGAATGCGAGTTGGGAGGCCCCGTATATTTCTTCCATTCCTTCGGATTCCTGTGCAGATACGGTTCTGAGGTCTCCGAAGACACCTACATTTTCCAAAGTTCTGAACAATTCCATACCGATCATAGTCTGAGGATTGGCGTCGTTATCGAGAAGATCTCCGTATAGGCTTACGGGGTCGTTGTACCAATTGATGAATTTATCTCTGTCTTCCTCTGAAAGAAGGTCTGACTTGGTCAGAATGTTGATGGTAGGTAGCTGGAGTCTGAACTGTACGAGCATGGAGAGCATCATACCGGACACGAATCCGTTGGATGTTTTGTATAGGATGGGGTCTGCAGTGTAAACCACCATGGATTTCTCTCTACCGAGTGATTCGATAATTTTTTGGGATGCATCCCTGAATGCGAACAGCTCCAACTGTCCGGGTGTATCGATGAGAACGTATTTTGTCCTGAAATCGGACAGGGCGTTGACAAGTTTGTCAATGTTCATGGCCATAAGGTCTGCTGCAACAACCTGTGCACCGTTTGGACCGAGGTTGTATTTCTGCATGACCTCATCGAGGTAGATCCATTCTCTGATGTCAATGTCCGCATTGTATGGGGTACTGTCGGAACCAGGATCGAGATTGACGATGATCGAATCCACTCCGTTATAGTCCAGCCATTCTTTGTATGCCTGAACCAATGTGCTCTTACCGCTTCCGGCCGTACCTACAAAATACAGAAATCTCACGTGAATTACCTCTGTACTGCCATATCAGTTTCTCTTTAAGGAAGTTGTGGAAGTTGCCTAGGTGTTACAGGTGTGTTGAACATCTCAGATAAGCCGGGTTGCGTCACTGTGTATTCTTTATAAATGTAGTATGTTTAACATGCTGTATGGATGAGGAGAACTTTGGGTTCTGTCCAAGATGCGGAGCGAAACTTCAGCAGTCTGCTAATTTCTGTCCGGATTGCGGAAACATTCTCAAGGAGGATGCAGTCAATCACGGAGCCGGATATGGTGCATACGCAGATACCCGCACCGGAAAGGACAGGCCTATGAAAGGAATGTTCCTTGCAGCATTTGTGCTGTTGGTTATATATTCTGTATATTCGGTATCCGAGGGAATATACCTGATTGTAAATGCAGAAGGTATCTTCCAGATTATGGATGACATGTTCGTCGATATGTTCGGTACCGGAATCGTCGATTATATCTACGATGACATGGGAATAATGATTACAGAAGCAGAATATGTGGAATCATTCAGAATGATGGGATATATCTCTCTGATTTCCGGAATATTTTCTGTCATTGCTGCTGTGCTCTGCTACATGCGCAGACGTAAGAACATAGCAATTGCGGCAATCATAGCCAGTACTCTGGTAACACTTGTGATTGCAGGAATATTGAATATTGTAATCGGATTCCTTGTAGCGTACTTTGTCTACAGGTCACCTGAATATTTTATTGATTAAAAAGAGGGGAATTCCCCTCAAATTTTTCTTAAGAATCCAAGGTTCGGTTCGTAGATCAAACCCTTATCCATGAGGGCATCGGAAATCTCTTCCACTTCTGTACTGGATATTCCTTCTGATTCAGCCATCCTGTCAATCTGATCACGGGGTGCACCTTTTCCTCCGACATCGAGTTCCTCAATGAACTGAAGGATGAGGTCCTCCTTCTCTACGGCTGTGATTCCTGTATCATTTGATGAGGATGATGGTTTCACATCCTCGATTTCGTCAGGAAGATCTCCAAGGTCACCCGGGATTCCGAAATCCACATCCTTGTCGGGAAGCAGAAGTCTGAGTGCGCTCTGGATTGTCTTGAGATACTTTGATGATTCCGGGGTGCCGTAATGATCCAGAGCCATAATCATGCTCTCGGCCTCTACAGATGTAAATCCGAGTGATACGAGATCGTTAGCTCCGGCATCGGGGTTGGAAAGTGCCTTCTTCACCATGTTGAGTCTGTCCCACATGCATTTGGCGGATTCAAGGATCCAAACGTTGCGTGTGTATTCATCAATTTCACAGATGCGTTCAGGTCTGATTGTGACATACGTTTTTCCAGGTTCCGGGGAGTAGGTTTTCACTTTTCCGATGACCGCAATGAATGACGGCGTATCGAGATCTGCCATGACTGCGGCGGCTTCGGGTTGATACCTTCCCACATTAAGGAAGAAGCTTCCGTTCACGTCCTGGATTCTTGCTTTCCACATAGGTTCGTCATCAGATCCAACGTTCTCCTTCTCCGTCAGTACGCCTGCGATAAGGATTCTGTTGATCTTGGTTCCCAAAGGTGTGATGATGTATGTGGGAGACATCTCTTCGTCACCTTTCGTCTCCAAAGATGTTCCGTTGAGTTCATTGGAGAACACTCTTATTGCTGTCTCTCTTGCGTTCACATCAATACCTCCTCTACTTTGGCAAGAAGTGATTCCGCTTCGGCAATCACATCGATTTCATCAATCTCTGCATCCTTCACAATCATCATCGGGCCGTATTCGTCATTCATGGCGTTTCCTGTGATGGTGATGTGTTTCAACATGATTCTTTCAGCGATGGATTTGGCGATAATCTCACTGTCTCCCCTTGCCTTGGCAAGTTCGGTGGCCATGGAAAGTGTGATCGATGTGAGTTTTTCAGTGAGTTCACGGCCGATGATTGCATTGATTGCCCCGGTTCCGTCATCCACGATGACCTTCATTCTGAGGTCCATGACGGGTTCGACATGTCCGTGTGTGAGGCAGTCGGTTCCAAGGATGGAGCGGTTGCACTGAGGGCATCTTTTGATTAATCCGCTTCCCGTACGCAGTTCAACAACCATTCCTGAAACTGCATTGTCCAATCCGCCTCCGTTCTTGACGATTTCAGAGACTGTTTTCTTGGTTGCACTGGTGCCTTCAACATTTCCGAAAGTATCGTCCACTTTGCTTACTTCAGATTTGTCCCCGAAGTTGAGCTGCGGAATTCCCTTCCATGCTCTGATGTATCCGTTCTTTATGCATACGCAGTCCCCTTCACTGAGGCCGAAGTCTGTCCAGGCAGAGAACTGAACTTTTCCCGTTTCGTCGGCGATGATTCCTGAGAATACGGTTTTCTCTTCTCCTCTGACGACGGTGTTTCTGCTCTCAATGGATACGATTTTACCGCTTATGGTTACGTTTCCGATACCTTCTCTGAGGTCGGAGATCTTGGCTACAGATGACGAGTAGGATATCTGTCTCTCCGGCATAGCCAGCTCTACATTCTCTCTGCTTATGACACTGCGGTTTCCAAGGTTGATCTGGATCTTATCGTTCCAGAGCTTTGTATATGCGTTCTTGAAAAGATAGACTGCTCCCTTTTCCAGTTCGCAGTTCTCTCCGTCCCATACTGTGAACGATGCGGTTCCCGTTTCGTCCCCTAAGATTCCTGAGACGATTACTCTGGGTGCACCTTTGATTGTTACTTGTTTCTTATCTGAAAATACGACTTTTGCAAGGATATCCACATTCTGTTCTGATCCAGAAAGGGCCGAGATCTTTTTTGATACAGATGCTGCGGTAACGAAGGATGACTGCGTAGGTGTGGCTGCACCGTGTTTCTTCAGGATGCCTCTTTTTGCGGATGTTATATCCGTGCGGTATTTGTTTAGATAAATGTCGAGTTCCCTGAGAAGTTCTTCTTCGCTTACTTTTCCATTGAGCACCCTTTTTAGTTCTTCGAGATGGGGTGTTAGTTCATTCATGTCCATTTCAATCACTCCTTCAACCGCTTGAGACGGTTAGGTGTAGTTCAATACATTTCTCTGTATTTAACCGAAAGGGGAGAGGTCACTGAATCGCCCGAATCGGAAAGATATGGCGTAAAGTAATCTGTTTTATTCTATTCCGATTCACTTTTTTGAAAATGACTCTACAGAGTCTTTAAATTCAAAAACGCAATTATGTGTTATGGTTCCTAAAAGCAGGATTGATTCGATTCTGAGCGGTTATGATCCGGAAGACATAACCATCGCGACATTGTGTTCGCATTCTTCACTTCAGATTTTCCACGGTGCCAGGAAGATGGGATTCAAGACAATGGGTCTCACCATCACCCACGACACCAAGTACTACGATGCATTCCCGTTGGCAAAGCCTGACGAGATTGTCAGATACAAGAATTTTGAGGACATGGAGTCCAGGATTGACGAGCTCCATGAGAAGAACGTTATCCTTGTTCCCCACGGCTCATTTGTGGAATACATGGGTCCTAAGAGATTCGAGGATTATGAGGTGCCCACATACTGTAACAGGGCAGTCCTCCAGTGGGAATCAGACAGAGACATGGAAAGAGAATGGCTCACTTCATCCGGTGTCTCAATGCCAAAGATTTTCACCGATGCGAGGGAGATTAACGAACCTGTTCTTGTGAAGTATCACGGAGCGAAAGGAGGAAGAGGATTCTTCATAGCACGTGACTATCCGGACTTCAAACAGAACATAGACAATTCACAGCCATATACGATTCAGGAGTATTGCCTCGGAACCAGGTACTATCTCCACTTCTTCTATTCGCCCTTCAAGAAGGAAGGATATTCCGTATCACGCGGAGGAACCTTGGAACTTCTTTCCATCGACAGAAGGGATGAGACAAACATCGATGAGATGTACAAGCTCGGATCCGTAGATGATGCAAAGAGGTACGGAATCACCCCGTCATTCGTTGTTACCGGAAACATCCCGGTCGTCATCAGGGAATCACTTCTTCCGAAGGCATTCGAGATGGCCGAGAAAGTGGTCAACAGATCCTACGAGCTCTTCGGAGGAATGTGGGGTCCGTTCTGTCTTGAGACAGTCGTAACAGACAAACTTGAGTTCAAGGTATTTGAGATTTCTACAAGGATTGTTGCAGGAACCAATCCTTTCATTTCCGGTTCACCCTATGCTGACCTGATATATCCTGGGCTCAGTACAGGCGGAAGGATCGCTTTGGAGATCAAGGAAGCTGTAGAGGAAGGAAACCTCAAGGAACTTATGACCTGATCCATAAGGATCAGTTCATTTTTTCCATTTTTTTATCGTTTCATGGTATCCTCTGGATACCGTTCATCATCTCATTTCAGAGCCAAATCCTTTTATTTATTCTGGAACATTAGCGACCAGTAATAAGGTGAGAAACTCTATGATGACTTCAAAGAGGCTTCAGGAAATTCCTCCGTCTGGAACGGTCGCAATCTCAAATTTGGTCAGTAAAATGAAATCCGAAGGTGCAGACATCATCTCCTTCTCAATGGGAGAGCCAGATTTCACAACACCTTCAAACATCATCGATTCGTGTATCGATTCGCTCAAGGATGGGTTCACGCATTATACTCCGTCCACAGGAATACCTGAGCTCAGGAAGGCAATCGCAGACGTCACGAAGAAGAATAACGGAATTCCATGTGAGGCATCAAACGTTCTTGTGACACCCACGAAACAGGCACTCTTCATGATTGCCCTGGCATATCTCAACCCCGGAGACGAAGTACTTCTCCCCGATCCTTCATGGGTATCCTACGAGGCACACATCAGGATGGTAGGTGCAGTACCGAAGTATGTCACCACCTCTTTTGATGACGGATTTGTCATCAACCCCGAAAAGGTACAGGAAGCCGTTACTGACAAATCCAAGATGATCGTCATCAACTCACCCTCCAACCCGACAGGATGCGTTCAGCCCGAGTCCACACTGAAGGGAATAGCTGACATATGTATCGACAACGATATGATTGCACTTTCTGATGAAATCTACGAGCATATCATCTACAACGGAAAGCACTGTTCAATCGCATCACTTCCTGGAATGTTCGACAGAACACTCACCGTATCCGGTCTCTCCAAGACATATGCAATGACCGGATGGAGAGTAGGCTGGCTCATTGCACCTGAGGATGATATCAAAGCAGTCAACAAGCTTCAGTCACACTCTATCACATGCTGTACATCATTCACACAGACAGCATCCGTTGAGGCAATTACCGGCTCACAGAAAGACAGGGACGAGATGGTTGCAACATTCAAGAAACGCCGTGATCTGGCACTCGATCTTTTATCAGAGATCCCTGGTCTTGAATGCAATGTACCTGAGGGAGCGTTCTACCTCTTCCCCAAGTACGATGCAAAGATCTCATCCAACGAACTGGCGGAAAAACTCCTCATGGAAGGACACGTAGCAGTCACACCCGGAAGGGCTTTCGGTCCTGCAGGCGAGGGATTCTTCAGAATGTCCTACGCAGCAAGTGAAGAGGATATCGCCGCCGGTATCGAAAGGATGAAGAAGGTCTTCGCTACCCTTTAAGACGAACACCACTGCGGGCGCGCACATCTATAATACGCGCTCGCGCTTTTCTTTAAATATATCTTCCCCATACCTCGCCATACGCTATATAGCGTAACGGAGAGGGTAAATTTTGACCAGAGAGCTTTTCACGGTAGGTCCCGTCCACGTTGAGGATGATGTCCTTCAGGCGATGGCCAAGCCTATGATCACACACAGGTGCAAGGAATACAAAGCACTTCACGGAGCAATCGTCGAGAAAATCAGAAAGGCATTGTGCACAGATGACGATGTTTTCCTTGTAGGCGGATCAGCAACAGTCCTCATCGAAGGAGCAGTCAGGAACGCAGTCAACGATAAGTGTCTCGGAATTTCCAACGGATCATTTGGAAAGAGATTCATTGAATGCAGCACTTCCAACGGAAAGGACGTCACAGAAGTCCATGTTCCTTGGGGCAGTGCTATGAAGCCTTCAGACATTGAAGGAAAGGTCGGATCCGACATCGAAGCAGTCCACTGGGTAAGCAACGAATCATCCACCGGAGTTCTCAGCGACAGTGTAAAGCTCGCAGAAGAGGTCAGGTCACAGAATCCCGATGCATTGATTCTCGTCGATGCAGTCACATCCGCCATGGCAGCGGATCTCAACCTTCCCGCACTTAAGCCTGATGCATTGGTATTCGGTACGCAGAAGGCATTTTCACTCCCGCCGGGATTGGCAGTGGCAGTGGTCAGTGACAGGATCCTTGAGAAGTCAAAGACTATGAAGAACAAGGGATTCTACACGGATTTTGTTAAACTCAAGAAGAATGCTGACGACAACTATGCACTCACAACCCCTCCCGTATCGTTGTTGTACGCATTGGATTATCAGCTCGACCGCATTCTCAAAGAAGGAATGGCAGCTCGTTACAGAAGGCATGACGAGATGGCCAAGATGGTAGAGGATTGGGCAGAGAAGAACATGAACGGTCTCCTTCCCGAGAAAGGTTACCGTTCAAAAACCATCGGTGTAATCAACCGTGGTGAATTGGACTTTGATGCATTCCACAGTGCATTGAAGGCAAAGGGATACGAGATCTCTAACGGATACGGAGAGGTCAAGTCATCCACATTCAGGATAGGTCACATGGGTGATGTAACACCTGAAAAACTCAAACGCTTACTTTCGGCAATGGATGAAGTATTGGAGGAGATGCAATGAAGATTTTGGTTTCAGACAGTCTTTCAGATGAAGGACTCGCAATTCTCAGGGATTCAGGAATCCCGGTAGACGTTAAGACAGGGCTCACAGAGGACGAACTCTGCGGAATCATCGGAGAGTATGACGGTTTGGTAATCAGAAGCGGAACCAAAGTCACTAAGAAAGTCATCGATGCAGGTTCAAAGCTCCGCGTTGTAGGACGTGCAGGCGTCGGTGTCGATAACGTTGACATCCCTGCAGCAACAGAGAAAGGAATCCTCATCATGAACACTCCTTCAGCAAACATCGTTTCTGCAGCAGAGCACTCATGTGCAATGATTATGGCTGCATGCAGAAACATCCCTCAGGCCCACGAGTCTATGCACAAGGGCGAGTGGAAGAGGAGTAAATACAGCGGAATTGAACTCAACGGAAAGACATTGGGAATTATCGGAGTAGGACGTGTCGGAGGAGAGGTCGCAAAGCGTCTCAAACACTTCAACATGAAACTCCTCGGTTACGATCCCTTCCTTCCTCCAGAGGTTGCAGAGGACATCGGTGTCAAGCTCACAACATTGGAAGATGTTATCGAGAACTCAGACATCATGACAATCCACACCCCTCTCCTTCCTGAGACCAGGAACATGATCAGCATGCCTCAGTTCAAGATGATGAAGCCCAGTGCAATCCTTGTCAATGTTGCACGCGGAGGAATCGTCAACGAGGACGATCTCTACACAGCACTTAAGGAGAACATCATTGCAGGAGGAGCATTCGATGTATGGTGTGAGGAGCCCCTCTGTGAGAACGAGAAGAAACTCCTTGAGTTGGAAAACCTCGTCACAACGCCCCACCTCGGAGCAAGTACCGCAGAGGCTCAGGAGAGGGTTGCAGTCGAGATTGCACATTCAGTCATCAAGTACCTCAGGGACGGAGAGATTGTCAACGCAATCAACGCACCCCGTGGTAAGCTCGATGAGGAGTTGGCACCCTTCCTTCCATTGGCAGAGAAGTTGGGGGCATTGGCATACCAGCTCAACGGACAGAGGCCCATTGATTCATTGGAAGTCTCTTTCAACGGACAGATTTCTGAGAAGGACACAAGGATGCTCAACCTTTCAGTCCTTATCGGTATCATGAAGAACATCGTCGGACCTTCAGCAAACATGGTCAATGTCGCATCATTGGCCAAGAGCAAAGGAATCAGCATTAAGGAATCCAAGAGCAAGGACGCAATGGTCTACGACAGCACCATCGGTGTAAGGATCGAAACCAAAGGCGATGTCTTCGACATGGTCGGAACTGTTGTCGCACACACCCCCCGTCTCGTAGGAATCAACGGATTCAGGTTCGAACTCGTCCTTGAGGGCGGAATCATGTTGGCACGTTACACGGATACTCCCGGAACAATCGGAGCAATCGGAAAAGTCCTTGGTGACAACGGAATCAACATCGCAACCATGGCAGTCGGAAGGGACGTGCCCCGCGGAACAGCAGTCATGGCCCTCAGTGTCGACAGCCCCATTCCCGAGGAAGTTCTCAGGAAAGTGGATGTTGCTGCCGGATTCGACGATTCAAAATACGCATTCATCGAGTGAGGCGACACAATGGATGGAATCGTAACAGTGGAAGAGCTTACACAGGCGATCCAGAACAGTCCCGACAATAAAGGTATGATGGAAGACGAGGCATACGCTCTCGCAATCCACGTCCTCAACTTCTTCGGTTACTCAGACAGGATAATCGACAACATCTTGGAGCCCGAGGACAGGGATGCATTCTACATGTTGGAGGATGCAGCAATCCTTACCACAGAGAGAGAAGAGACAACTCTCTATGACGGAAGGGAATGGAGGATCCATTATTGGCTCTTCAGGCGTGAGAAAATCCAGGATCTCATCGCCATCAGGGATGATGACGACGATGGCCAGTCTGTCGATACATCCGTCTACGACGATCTTCCGGATGATATCTGGGAGAGAGGCTCGGCAGCATAAAACGGCGGTCACAGACCGCCATTTCATATAACCAAAAGATGGAATATTTCCCGTACAGCCCGCGTCCGTTCCAGGAAGGAATCGTATCTTTTATCTCAGATTCCGTGTCATCGGGCAGGTCCGCTGTACTTGAATCCGGCACCGGTACCGGAAAGACGATATGTGCTTTGGCAGGAACGCTTCCGTTCGCCAAAAGCACAGAAAGGA